>JAGBHD010000013.1 GCA_018110785.1 Oscillospiraceae bacterium | reverse complement strand
TGTGGCGAAGTCGGTCTATCTCCTCATTTATCGCGCTGTCCTTTTCGATATAGGTGTCAGTTCCGGGAATGTAGGCCTCAGGCTGATAATAGTCGTAGTAGGATACAAAATATTCAACCGCATTATTCGGAAAAAATTCGCGAAACTCCGTACATAACTGCGCCGCGAGAGTTTTGTTGTGAGCGAGAACAAGCGTCGGCCTATTAACATTGGCAATAACATTCGCCATAGTAAAGGTCTTTCCCGAGCCCGTAACACCAAGTAATACCTGCTCTTTGTCCCCTCGCAAAACACCCTCTGATAAAGCCTTAATCGCCTTAGGCTGATCGCCCGTCGGCTTAAACTTGGAAACCAATTCAAAACGCTCCATAAAACGACCAACCCTCCCATCTCAAAATGCACAAAGTTATACATTATAAGTATATCACATTTCTCCCCAAAAGCAAAGTTTTTTCTGAAATTTCACACTCCTTAAAAATCAAGAGTAAAAACACCCCCACTAACTAAAAAAGCACCTTGCAACGCAAAGTGCTTCAGTTATTAAATTTTTAAACCCAAACTATCCGACTAACTCTTTAAGCCCCGTTGCCGCTTTATACATTCGCTGCATAATTGAATTCTCGGTCAGATATTCGAGACCTTTTAGTGTTATCCTTATGCCTTCGTTATCTATACAAAGCTCATCGGTGCAGTCAGTGTAAACCCGAATGCCCTTTATATAACCCGAATCAACAAGCATCTCCATATATCTCGCCCACCGTTCTCTACTTATTTCAAGCTTTGTATGGTCTATTTGAGATATATCAAACTCAGAATAATCCATAGCCTTTTCAAGAGCCTTCAATATCTTGTAAATACATTTAAAATTATCGTTCATATCCTTTTCTCTAACGCTATTTCATTCTAAAACAAATCCCAAAGACGAGATTATCATCTTTGGGAGCGCATTTTTAATTTTCAATCGCATAATTTACAAAATCTGTGGGAAGAATTAGATTATATTTTTCATAATAATAAACAATGTCAGAACTCCACTCATATATTCCGTCTGTCATTAAAACCCACTCGCCATTTATTACATCATTAGTGAAAACATCCTTCGCTGTTCCAACAATCGCCGCAAGGATTTTACCATTTTTCAAATGTTCCAAAACCTTCGATTTGTTGTCATCTTTTGCATTGGATATATTTTCTTTAATAGATCCAACAGAAGAATCATTTATATACTCGCTATAAACATTTAATGTTTTCATATAATTATCTCTTTCTATATAGAATCCATTTCCCTTTTCCATCATACCCTATCTTCATAGAGCCATCAGGATATACTATAACCACATCATTTGGGGCAAGAACATCAACTCCAAGTTGGTTTGCAAGGGCTTGCGCCGCGTTTCCATCTTCTGCCCCTGCATAGCAAGATATTAGTCTAATGTTGCCGCCGTGATAATTGGGATCTCGTCTTAAAATCTCTGCAAACTCTCTCGGAGTATAAACAGACGCAGTTTTCCCATCGAGATCTCTAATTTCAAACCCGTATTTATCCCCATGAATAACTTGATCTTCATATCCATCCAACGGGGTTATATTTCGAGCATATTCATATAATCTATCGCTAGAGTTAACATATCGCGATAATTCTAACCCTTTGTTCTTTTTCATTATAATCCCATTTGTATTGTTTGTCAATACATTTTGCGGTTTTGAAGGACTCATTCTATCGGGCTGTTTTGCTATTCCCGTGGCCTTTGATATCTCATTATATTTATTCTTAAACGCCTTGATACGCTCATCGCATTCATCTGCAAGAATGTTGTTGCCGCTTGCCTTCGCCGTTGCTTTTATTGTTTCTTGTTCTCTGACTGCAGACTCAAGTCTGCGCATACCCTGTTTCCATTCGTAGCCGCTTTTTGTAACGCCGTTTATGGTTATAGGCTCAGAGTTTTGTCTGTTTAATTCTGCAAGTTCCTCTTCGGAAAACCTCGGCTCAGATACACCCAATATAATCGGCGTTTTGATATGTAAACAACCATAATCTTCTAATGCCGCAAGTGCCCTATCGGCGCTTTCGTATGTAACTCCGTTTACCGTCTTTTTGCCCGATAACGAGTATTGCTTGCCTTGCATAAATTCGTGAGAAGGGCGAGGGTTAGAATGCCAATCTATTTCTATGCCATCACAGCCTAATTCCTCGCCTATCATTTCATTGTATTCATTACTTGCCTGCTTGGCTCCCCACAATATATTTTGGCGAACAGCGCTATCAAGTCTTCTTGTTATTCCTCCGCCGTAGTTTACTCTGATTCCGCTACCGCCTAAGGTCTCAACAGTTCTCCTCATAGCCGTATTAAAATCAGTTGATCCTGAGGCTACTTCCATAACAGCTTTACTTAGGGTATTATGCAGCGTGGTTTTCATATCGGTAAATCTACCAAATTCATCTACAAAACCCAGCGCTTTGGTCTTGCTTATGTTTATCATTGTTTCGGCAGTAGTTTTAGCATATGAGAAACCGAACCCGCACCTATAAGTAACTGTTCGCCCGACATAGTAAGAATTTTATCCAAATGCTCCGCCCAATCCTTCATAGTCATAGTTTGCTCGCGCTCGGCTTGTCTTTCAGCAAAATCAAGATAACCCGAAACTAACTGGCCGAGCGAACGAAGTTCTTTTTCATCAAGATAGTTCTTTGCAACCTTAATATCGCTTAAATGCGGTCTGCTTCCTTTAAAAGAAGTAAGCCCCATAAATTCCTTTTCGCTGTCTGCTCTGTTATATATAACTTCCGCTGCAGTTTGCCCGTGAACAGCGTAATGAATTTTATTTTGAACCTTTTTGAAAAACTCAACAGAAATGTCTGCGTTTGGGTCATAGTCAATGCTTGTAGCATAAATATCCAATATCTGACGGTAAAAAACCTTTTCGGAAGCGCGAATATCGCGAATTCTATCTAAAAGCTCCTTAAAGTATCCACCGCCGCCCAAGCTTTTAAGTCTTTCATCATCCATCGTAAAGCCCTTGCGTATATATTCATTAAGTCTTTTAGTTGCCCACTGTCTGAATTGCGTTCCTCTCAAAGATTTCACACGATAGCCAACAGATATAATAACATCAAGATTATAGTAATCGAGATCTCGTTCAACTTCGCGATCCCCTTCAATTTGAACTGTTGCAAATTTTGCAACAGTTGCCGCCTGCACCAATTCACCTTCTGTATATATGTTTTTTATATGTCTTGAGATTGTAGATTTATCTCTCTCAAAAAGGTTTGCCATTTGGTCTAAGGTCAACCAAACTGACTCATTATAAAATCTGACATCAACCGATATCTGATTATCATCAGTTTTGAAAATAACCATATTGTTTTCGTTATTCATCATTTTCCCCTTAATATTCCTTGATTTCCAAATTATCAACCGCAAAAACAAGACATTTCTGAATTACTTCATTTCTTGTTCTTCCGGTTTCCTCAGCTATCTTATCTAGCTCCTTAACAAGTTCATCAGGAAGACGAATAGAAATCACCGTAGAATCACCTCTATATTTTTTGGAAGAAATAACAAGCTTTTCTTTCGACATAATACTTCTCCTTTTGATATAAAACTACATTTGCATTATACTACAATTGTAATGCACTTGTCAACAATATATCGCTGAAATTTCAACTCCTATTATAATAGCGGCTTTGGTTAAGATTTTTCTTTTTTTATTAAAAGCTTTTTCTCTAATTTCCCTTGATTTTTGAGGTGTAAAGTGGTAGCATTTCTTTTGAAGATATTTTTAAAAGGAGATAAAATTTAATGACCTATGTTGATATTATTTCGGGCTTTCTCGGAGCCGGAAAAACTACATTTATAAAGAGAATTTTAAAGGACACTTCAGATATTAAAACCGTTTTGATAGAAAACGAATTTGGTGAAATCGGAATTGACGGCGGCTTTTTGAAAGATGCAGGCATCGAAATTACCGAAATGAATTCGGGCTGCATCTGCTGCTCTTTAGTCGGCGATTTCAAAGAGGCTTTAACTAAAGTGGTTGAAGAACTCGCCCCCGAAAGAATTATAATCGAGCCTTCGGGTGTTGGTAAGCTTTCCGATGTTATAAAGGCGGTTGAGAGCGCAGGCAGCGAGAAATTCACACTCAGAAGTAAAACAACCGTTGTTGATGCAGGCAAATGCAAAATGTATATGAAAAACTTCGGCGAATTCTTTGCCGACCAGATTGCTAATGCTTCCGCCGTTGTTTTAAGCCATACCGAAAACATAAGCGAGGACAAGCTCTCGTCGGCTATCGAAATTGTCCGCTCGGCAAACGATGAAGCCGAGATTATTTCTACCCCTTATGAGGAGCTTCCTATTGACATATTGCTCTCTGCGATGCAAAAAGGAAAAGATAACTTAGCAGAAACCCTTGTGCACGAGCACCATCATCACGACCACGGCGAGCATTGCGACTGCCATAACCACGAGCACCATCACCACGACCACGACGAGCATTGCGATTGTCATCATCACGAACATCACCACGACCACGATGAGCATTGCGACTGCCATAACCACGAGCACCATCACCACGACCACGACGAGCATTGCGATTGTCATCATCACGAGCATCACCACGACCACGGCGAGCATTGCGATTGTCATCATCACGACCACGATGAGCATTGCGATTGCGATTGCGGTTGCCATGACCACCATCACGCAGACGATGTATTCTCCTCAGTCGGCGGTGAAACCAATAAAAAATATACAAAGGAAGAGATTTCCGATTTTCTCAGAGCTTTAGAAAGCGGAAAATATGGCACAGTTCTTCGCGCTAAGGGCTATCTCCCCGCTGAAGGCGGATTTATCCATTTCGATTATGTTCCCGGGGAACCCGATATCCGCGAAGGCGTAGCAATGCCGACAGGCAGATACTGTGTTATCGGCTCTGACCTAAAAGAACACGAAATCAACGAACTTTTAAGGAGATAAAAAATGGAAATACCGGTTTATCTTTTTACCGGCTTTTTGGAATCAGGTAAAACAAAGTTTATAAGCGAATCCCTCTGTGACAAGCGCTTTAATGCAGGCGAAAGCACCCTGCTTCTTCTTTGCGAAGAGGGTATAGAAGAATATGAAAGCGAAAAATACGGCAAAAATGTCCATATCGTAAATATAGAAAATGAAGCCGACCTTACCGCAGAATACCTTTCGGCTTTGGAGAAAAAGCATTCCGCCGAGCGGGTTATTATAGAATATAACGGTATGTGGCAAAGCCAATCTCTTTTTATGAATGTCCCCGAAAACTGGACTGTTTATCAAGAGGTTTTCTTCGCCGATTCAAACACTATCCTTTCCTATAACGCCAATATGCGCTCATTGGTAGTTGATAAGCTTACAACCTGCGAAATGGCTGTATTTAACAGAGTTCCGAAAGATAGCGACATTATGCCCTTTCATAAATTAGTCCGTGCGCTTAATACCAAATGCGATATTATGTATGAGCACCCCGACGGCAGCGTTCAGTATGACGATATTAAAGACCCGCCGCCTTACAACCGCGACGGCGAGATAGTAGTTATAGAGGATAAGGATTATGCCATTTTTTACCGCGATGTTATGGAAGATATGTCCTTCTGGCACAATAAAACCGTTCAGTTTAAGGGGGTTATCGCAAAGGATAAATCTCTCCTCGATAAAACCGCCATTATCGGCAGACATGTTATGACATGCTGTGTCGATGATATAAAATATCTCGGTATGGTTCTTGTAAGCGAAAAGGCTCCCTCACTTAATAGCTACGATTGGGTCAATATAACCGCCAAAATAGAGATCAAATTCAATAAACTCTACCGCGGCAAAGGTCCTGTTTTATCGGTACTCGAAATCGTTTCGGCAGAAAAACCGACAAACCCCGTAGCAACCTTTTAAATGCCAAACGACCCGACTTTTCAGTCGGGTCGTTTTTATATCCTTTTTAATAAATCGGGAATTTCTCTAAGGTCATTTATGATAAAATCCGCTTCTCCTATTGCCCCATTAGGATTAAACCAACAGGTTTTAATTCCCGCATTATTGCCGCCTTTAATATCCGAAGATAAGCTATCTCCTATAATTATTGCCGTTTCTTTCGAAAACCCATCAATTTTTGAAAAACAATAATCGAAAAACTCTTTCGACGGCTTGTTATGTCCTATTTCTTCCGAAATAAATATGTTTTTGAAATACTGTCTAACACCCGATCCATTTATTCGCTTGTTCTGAACTATTGTACTTCCGTTTGAAACAATATAAAGGTCATATTTGTTATGTAGCTTTCGAAGCAGGTCTTCGGCGCCCTCGATATAATCATATCCTCTGCTTAAATGCTCTCTGTATATGTCGTTAGTATCTACCGCTGAAAAGCTTTTCCCCATTTCGGAAAATAAAATATCAAATCGGCTTGTAAGCACCTGTTCCCTTGTAAGCTCTCCCTTTTCTAAAAGCTTCCACCTGCTTAAATTTATCTCGCTATACCGATTAAGAAGCTTCTCGTCAGGGTAAAGACCTAAATCCATAAAGGTCCTTTTTATAGCCTTGTATTCGGACAAATGAAAATCTAAAATCGTATCATCTAAATCAAACAAAACCGTTTTAATCATAAAATCCTAACCTTAAAATCAGTTTTGCATTTCGGACAGCAAACAGTATGCTTTCCATTTCTTCTGGGAAGCCTTAAAGTAGTTTTGCATTTCGGGCATTTTCTGAAAACGTGATAAGGGTCGTATTTTCTTATCTTTAGCTTATTTTTCACCTTGTAGTAAAGCGTTTCGAACTTAGCGTTTTCCCTTTGACGCTTGTAAATATTTTTAGAAAATACTCTGAAAAACATAATAAACATAAGGGTTAAGGATATCAAATAAATTATCCATGAAGAAACAAAGGAATTTATGAGCGATAATACAAAATAAACCGCAAAAAGAAAATAAAAAAGCTTATCTATTCCGTATCTTCCCATCATAAATCGACTGAGCCAAAGTTTAAATCTGTAAAACACAATATATACCTTCTTTCTATATGTAATTATATTATTATTGCCCAAAAAGGTCAATGAAATAACTGTGAAATTTCTTTATTTACATTTTGCGCCTTTAGCCGTATAATAATTATATTATACCGAAAGGACAAGCTTTATGAATCAAAAAAAATGCCCCGTATATAAATAATGCGGCGGTTGTCAGCTCCAAAATCTAACATACGAAAAACAAAAATCCTATAAGCAGGTAAAGGTAATAAGGCTTTTGGGGGAATTTTGCCATGTAAACGAAATAATCGGCATGGAAACCCCCTATAATTATAGAAATAAGGTTCAGGCAGCATTCGGCACCGATAGAAACGGCAAAACCGTGTGCGGAGTTTATCAGTCCTCAACCCACAGAATAGTCGAAAATCCCGAATGCTTCATTCAGGACGAAACCGCTAACCGCATTATATCGGTTATAAAAAAGCTTCTTAAAAGCTTTAAGCTAAAACCCTTCGATGAAGTTTCAATGAAAGGCTTCCTTCGCCATGTCCTTATAAAAAGAGGCTTTAAAAGCGGCGAGGTTATGGTTGTTTTGGTAACGGGATATGAGGATTTTCCTGAGCGCCGTTCCTTTATAAATGCAATTATAAAGCGCTGCCCCGAGGTTACAACTATAATTCAGAATATCAATAATAAGCACGGAAGCTTGGTTTTAGGAGACAAAAATATAGTGCTTTACGGAAGTGGAAAGATAACCGAGGAGCTTTTAGGCTTCAAGTTTCAGATTTCTCCCGCCGCATTTTATCAAGTAAACCCCGTTATGACCGAGGTGCTTTATAAAAAGGCAATATCCTTTTTATCTCTTACAGGCAAAGAAATTATAATAGATGCCTATTGCGGAACGGGAACTATCGGAATTATAGCCTCTCCTTATGCTAAAGAAGTTATCGGTGTTGAGCTTAATTCCGATGCAACAACAGATGCTATAGAAAACGCAAAGCTTAATGATATTAAAAATACAACCTTCATAAATGCCGATGCAGGGCAGTTTATGGAGCATCTGTCCCGCGAGGGCAAAAAAATAGACGCGGTTATTATGGATCCGCCGAGAACAGGAAGCGATAAAAAGTTTTTATCCTCTCTTTGCCGTTTGAGTCCTCAAAAAATAGTATATATCTCCTGCAACCCCGAAACACAGCGGCGCGACCTTATCTATCTTCGCTCAAAAGGCTATCTTGTGAAAAAAATCCAACCCGTTGATATGTTCCCCCATACAAACCATGTAGAAACAATCGCTTTATTAAAAAAAGGGCAGAATTAAATCTGCCCTTTTAATTATTCCCATATATCTGAAAAGATTCGCGATTCTTTCATCGAAACAATATCATCCGGTGCTATTACCATGCTGTCAATAAGCTTTATTCCCAAATGATTTAAAGCATATATAACAGCTTCCGTAGTTTTAACATCGTCGCTTGATGGCAGCGCCAACCCCCTCGGATGATTATGCGCCAATACTATACCTGCCGCTCTATGGCTCAAAGCAATCTCAGCAATCATTCGCTTGTTTATCGCCGTTGCATTAACCGTTCCTTTTGCTATGTACTCTTGATGTATAAGCTGCATTCTGCCGTCTAAACAGAGAACCAGCATCTCTTCAGTTTGCTTCTCTAAAAATTTATATCGAACATAATCGGCTATCGCCTCCGTAGAATTAAGAAGTGTACCGTCTGCCGACTTGTCGTCAAGATAAGCCGCCGCCATTTCCTGAACTAATTTTATCAAGGTAGCGGTATTATGTCCTACCCCCTCAATCTCAACCAAATCATTGTAATCGGCATCAAAAACTTCCGAAAGTGAGCCGTATTTATCCAAAAGCCTATGAGCAAGTCCGTTGGTATCCCGAACGGGAATAGAATAAAAAAGCAAAAGCTCTAATTTCTGATGATCATGAAAAGAGGATAAATGTTTGTCAAGAAATTGCTTTCTAAGACGTTCCCTATGCTTTTTATGAGGATTATTTTCCATTCCTTTCATCTTTTAAACCTCTCCACAAACCGCGGTCTTAAAACAAATATATAAAGCCTTATAACTCTGCTTAAGCCTATATCATAAACTAAAAATACTATGTTTGCCAAAGCCAATATAATCGGAACGGTATATTTGCCCAAATCGGAAAAACCTTCTGCAAATTCGGTAAGTCCGAAAACATTTATCAAAATTAAATAGGCAGAAATTATAATAACATTAAAGCTTAAAAATTTAAAGGTGTACTCAAGCCATCTGCTTTTTATTCTTTCAAAATAAGCCTTGCTTATCGGATAATGCCCTAAAAGCAAAGCGAATATAGCCGCCGCTTCCTTGTCGGGGCAGATAAATATTCCTAAAACCGCCGCCGCGAGATAAGCTAAATAGGCTGTTTTACCGCCAAACTCTACCATTACAGGTGTAATAAGCATCCCCGCTATTGCAGGAAGCGCATATGTTGCAAAAGGGAAAAGCCCCGTTGAAAGAAGAAACACCTCGCAAAGCGCAATTATAATTCCCGTAAAGGTTATTTTAAATGTGTTTTTCATTTATTTCTACCCTTAACAGCAAGGAATAAGATCGCCGCCCATACATTCGCAGCAGCAGTCTGCGCAAATAAGGCTGGAGCAAACATCGCAGGAATCTGCCCGCCGGCCTCCATAATATCCGCCCGTTCTGTATCCGCCGTAAGGATTCTGATATGGGTTGTTATAAGCCCCCGAGGTGTTCATTCTGTTTAAAGCCTCTCTGTACTCGCCGTTAGCAGGGTCCATATTAACAGCCGTCTGATAATATCTCATAGCATCGCTGAGCCAACCTCTTTTATAGCATACGCTTCCCATAAGAAAATACCATTCGGCATTTTTATTCATATTTTGAAGCCGAGCCTCAGCTTCGCTCAGGCGATTTTGTCTTATAAGCTCGCGAATATTTTCTCCGCCGCCCGCTTTGCCCGAAATAATGCTGTCATAAGCCGCATTAATTTCGCTCATCTTTTCTTGAGCTAATTCTCGCATAGCATCATCCTGATATCTGTCGGGATGATATTTTTTTGCGAGTCCCCGATAAGCCGTTTTTATCTCTTCCTCAGAAGCTCCCGGCTTTACGCCTAATATTTCATAAGGATCTTTCATTTTTTCTTTTTCCTTTCAGTAGTCAGGCTCTCTGCAACATTTTCAAGCCCCAAATAAATAAAATTATCCGTTATAGGTTTCATGTCATAAATAGATACATTTTCATAAGCCTTTTTCGTTTCATTTATAGCATAACTTAAAAGCTCTTCCCTATCCTTTTTATCCATGTCCTTTAAAGGATTAAAATTCCCTTTTTTCTCATCTTTCTCCAAATCATCTAAGGCATCGCAAAGGTAAATAAAGCGACCGAGCATATATCCGAATCGGTAGTTGTCTTCCCTGTTTCCCGATAAAGCCTCAAAAATACTGCCCATCATATATGCCGTTCCATCAGCGGCGGCATCAACCCCCGCATTTTCTTTTTCCGCTGAAAGAGTTCGTAAAACGCCCTCTTCTATAATTTCATAAAGCATCAAGCTTTTCTTTTTAGCCTTATTTTTATATCGGGCAAAAAAAGGTAAAAGAAATAATGCGCGTATCTTTTCCAATATTCCTTTATCCAAAAAAGAATCCTTTATTTTAAAATACACCATTATAACCAAAACGTCGGCGCTGAAATCCAAAGCCTTTTCTTCTTTTATCATAGTGCATTTTTTAAAGGGACAAAAAACACAGCCCTTTCTTTCGAAATCGCATATCCTACCGTTTTCCATAGCCTTGTATAAAAGAGCTAACATCGCCGCATCATAGGTTAAGCTCAAGGTAGAAACAATACCATATCTCTGTTTCAAGGTGCGGCAAAGTCCGCAATAAAATCCCTTGTAACATTCATATTCTTTGAGCTTCATCTCCGGCTTATACGGTTTTAAATATCCAAACACTCAGAATTTCTCCTCAGTTAAGAATATACGGCGCATCTTTTTCCTCATCGCGCTCGGTTTTTGCAAAAACTATTCCGCGGCTATTTTTTCTTATGCGCTTTGTAACGCCCCATAAAACAGCCGTTATTATAGGCAAAATAAGAGATGAAAATTGGTAAAACAATACCGTCTTAAAAGGTATCTCAGGCTCTCTAACCAAAAGAAAGAATCCTATATAGGTTATAATAAGCGCCGCCGACAAAGAGGTGAAAAATGCACCCGCAGGTTTGTCAAGGAAAACTAAAACAACCGAAGCAGGTATAATAATAATACTAGCTCCCAATAAAACCATCAGCATAACCTTAAAATCCGTAGGTAATTCTAAAAATCTGTCCATCTCGCCTATAAGAAAAAAATATGAGCCGAGGCCCGCGTTTATAAGCATACTGATAGCCGAAACAACAAGATACACCCACCTGTAAGGTAAAAGCCTATCTCTTGAGTTCATTTCGTTTCCTTTCATCATTTTCCTCCTTCTTCTGTTCATAAAACTTCAGCAAATATTCTGCTAATTCTTTAGCTCCCGATTTTTCAACCGTCGCCCTTACAGTTTTTTTAAGCTCGGTTTTCTCATCGGATGTAAGCCCGTGAATTGCCATTATCTTTTCTTTCATATCCGTTTCAGTCGTAAAGGTATATCCATTTACACCCTCTTCTATCTGAGAAGCGTTAAGCTCATCATATCTCTGTATAATAATAAGTCCGCTCGATAATGCTTCAAGCATAGATATTGAATGCATCTCGGTAACCGAAGCAGTTATAAAAAAGTCGGATATGTCATAATATTTCGGAACCTCTGAGTGATCAACCGCACCCATAAATTTAACCTGCTCTGAAAGGCCAAGTTCTTCTGCCTGGCAGCGAAGAGCCTCTTCCTCAGGACCGCTTCCTATAATAATCAATGAAACAGGTTCGCCTTTTAAGGTTTTAGAGAAATTAGAAAGCAGTATATCAACGCTTTTTTCTTTGCCGAGTCTTCCTATAAAGCAGCCAATAGTATGTCCGCTTGGAATTGAAAGCTTCTCTTTTAAGGAAAGCTTGTCCTCTGAAGAGAGTATATTAAGCTTAAAGCTATCCAAGTCGGCTGTATTCGGAACAAGCTCAACCTTTTTGGTAACTCCGCAAGAGCGGAAAAATTCTTCTACCTTAGCTGATGGACCTACCAAAATATCTGCGCTCTCTGCCAACTTTTTAGCGTATAAATGAAGCATCTTTTTCGTTATTTTAACAAGGCTTTTAGGCGCTACATAAAAAACATATTCATCATACATAGTATGAAGGGTATATATAAGCGGAACCTTTAAAATTTTTGCAAAGAAAAAACCCGACAGCCCAACACCAAATTCTTGATGAACATGAATAACATCAGGCGAAAACTCTTTTAAAAGCTGCAGTCTTTTGCTGCTGTAGGGAGCGGCAAGACCATATCCGTATAATTTTTTAATTCCTTTAGCAGGGCAATGCATAATACCGTTTTCGATATAATATCGTTTGGTCTCAGTATCCGCTGTAACAACTAAAACCTCATGCCCTAACTCCTCTAAACCCTTTTTGAGTATGCTTATATGAGTAACAACACCGTTAATGCAGGGCGTATAGGTTTCCGTAAATAATGCGATCTTCAAAAACTGCATCCCCTTTAAAATTTCGCTAACTAATTTAACCTATTGTATCATATTATTCTCCAATTGTAAATAAAAATTGATTTCTACGCTCGAATATGCTACAATATCCTTAAATTGATTTAACGGAGTTTTGTTATGAAAAAGTTTTTTCCTTTAATTTTAGTTTTTATTCTTTCTTTAACCCTTTCTTCCTGTAAAGGAACTAAGTCGGATAATGTCGTTATCGAAAATCTCCCCGAATCTATCTGGGAGGGTGAAAGCGTATCCTTAACAGGAAAATATACGGGTGATGAGGGCAGATATTTCTATGAATGGTCTACCTCTAACAGTGAAATAGCTTCCATAAAATCAACAACCGACGGTGTAGAGGTTCTCTATTCTGAAGCCGAACTTCAAACATATAAAAGAGGAACTGTAACAATAACCCTTAAAATATATGCAAACGGAAAATCCTCCGCTCCCGTTTATAAGGAATATACCCTTAAGGTTATCAACGAAACCGATCTTCCTGAGGTTGAAAACTTCGGTTTCGACTTTTCTTCCTTAACCTTAAAGGTTGGCGAAAGTTTAGAGCTTTCCCCTAATGTTTCTCCCGAAGGCTCGGTTTTCAAAGAAACCGTTTCCTATGCTTCTGAATATCCCGAAATCGCCTCAATAGATTTTACAGGCAAGATTACAGCCCTTTCCAAAGGAGATACGGTAATATCAATAACCTATAGAGAAAAATCCCTTGATATAGATGTATCGGTTATTTCGGTTTCTGAATCTATAGATTTAAAGGTAAATCTCGGTGAAGGCTATACCATACCGGAAGAAACAATAAATATTAATAAGGGCGATAAGATTTATTATAAGGTTTCCTTCTCCCCCGCAAATACAGATACAAAAACCTTCGGTTTTTATTGTGAAAACAGCAGCGTTATATCAGTTGGGAATGGCTATATTGAAGCTTTGATGGACGGTCAGTCCTCATTTACGGTTTACGCTCTCGAATATCCCGCTTTGAGAAAAAGTATAAATATAATTGTAACCGATCCCGATAAGCCTGTTGCTCCGACACCCGAAGAAGATGAAAAGCTTATAGAAGAGGCGGAAAAAAATCCACCCGCGTCTTCCTCTGAGGTTACCGACGAAACATCTGAAGAAACTCCCGATAGCTCTTCTGCCGTGTCTTCAGAAAATTCAGAGCAGGAATAAGAGAGGAAATTTATGTTTAACAAGAAACCTAAATCAGCCGATTTTTTAGTTGTAGGTCTTGGAAATCCGGGCAAAAAATATGAACTGACAAGACATAATATAGGCTTTATGGCGCTAGACTCTTTGATGAGTTCGATTTCTGTAGACAAAAAAATGAAAAAATGGGAGGGTGAATTATATTTTTCCAAATTAAACGGTAAAAATATAATATTTCTAAAGCCCTTAACCTTTATGAACCTAAGCGGCAACTGTGTAAGCGCGGTTATGAATTTTTATAAAATTCCAATTGAAAATATTATTGTTATTTCCGATGATATTTCCCTGTCGGTAGGTAAAATAAGAATTCGCCGAAGCGGTTCCCATGGCGGACATAACGGTCTTCGAGATATAATTCTAAAAATCGGCAGTGATAATTTTAAGCGAATTAAAATCGGTGTAGGAGAAAGAACAAACCCCGATTATGATTTAGCCGATTGGGTGCTTTCTCGATTTAAAAGTGATGAAATATCCTTGCTTCAGGAAAAATTCAGTTGCCTCCCTCAGACAATCTCCTTGATTGCCGACGGAAAAATTGACGAGGCAATGAGCAAGTTTAACGGATAGAGGTAGTTTCGTGGAAAAGCATTATCCGATAAATAAAGATTATACCCTGCTTCAGAAAATCTCCGAAAAGCTGAAACGGGGCGATACCCCTTGCCTTGTAACGGGCTTATCCCCCGCCGCCAAGGCATTTTTTATTGGAAGTTTATGTCCCGATAAGCCTTCGGCCGTAGTATGCCGCGATGAAGCAACCGCCTTAAAGCTTATAGAAGACCTTGAAACACTTTTTGGTAAAGACTCAGCCGTTTTTATCCCTGCGCGTGATTTTAATTTCCGCTCAGGCGAGGTTGCCTCAAGAGAATATGAGCTCGGACGCTTGTCGGCAATATATCGCATACTAAGAAAAAATGTTAGCTTTGCCGTTTTTTCCGCAGAATGCTTGTTGCAGCCGATAATTCCCCCTGATGTTTTTAAAGAAAACACAAGAACTATCCGTGCGGGAGAAACTATATCACAAGAAAATCTTATTGAGTTGCTTGTAAAAAGCGGTTATTCCCGCCGCACCCTCTGCGACGGAGTAGGCGAATTTTCTGTTCGCGGCGGTATTGTAGATTTCTTCCCCGCAGGCTATCAAGACCCCGTTCGTCTTGAATTTTTCGGAGATGATATTGATTCTCTTTCCTTTTTCTCAAAGGAAACTCAGCGACGGGGCGAAAATATAGATGAGGTGCTTATATCCCCCTGCTCCGAAATATTGTATGATAGTATTTCGCTCTCTGAGAAAATCAAAAAGCTTAAAAATCCCTGTATCAGCGCTGAAAGCGATGCTGCTTTGCTGGAAACAGGCGAAAAATTGGGAAATGCAGATAAATATATTTCGTTAATATACCAAAAAAGCTGTCTTCTCGATTATTTCCAAAAATCAAATATATTTATTATAGACCCCTCCGATGTTAATGAAGCTATGATGTCTTGCTATAAGGGACATCTTCTTGAAACAGAAGATTTGCTTAAAAGTAATACCCTGTCTTCCAGCCTTACAGATATATATCGTTCCCCCGATGAAATATATTCCCGCATAAGCTTAAATCCTACCATTCTGCTCGATACCTTTGCGCGAAGCATAAATTTTATAACAGTAAAATCGCTTTTTTCTAGCGAAACTACTATTCTCCCGAAGCTCCCTGCTATGCAGTCGGAAATGCTTGAAGAGATTAAAAGTTATAAAGAGCGCGATATTATCCCTGTTTTGTTCTGCGGTACCGAAAAAACCGTAACAAGTATGCTCTCCTTTCTTTCCAAAGAGGGAATTCGCGCTGAAAAATTAGGAAAAAATTTGCAAAAGGGAATTCTCTATCTTTCTGATGGTGTTTTATCGGGAAGCTTCCTTATAAAAGAAAGCTCTCTGGCTCTCCTTTCTATGTCGGGAGTTAAGGCTGATAAGGGCAGAAAAAAGCGCTTTAAAAAATCAAAAGAGATATCTGAGCTTTCCGAGCTTGTAGTCGGAGAGGCTGTTGTTCATGCCGCACATGGCATAGGCATTTTCGATGGAATTACCAAAATTAAAACTCAGAATATACAAAAAGACTATATAAAAATAAAATATTCGGGTGCCGATGTTTTATATGTTCCCGTCTCGGGATTAGACCTCGTTTCCAAATATGTAGGACCGGGAAGCGAGAACAAATTAAAGCTCAATAAGCTTTCGGGTGTAGAATGGAGTAATACCAAAAAAAGAGTTCGCCAAGAGCTTTCTTCTATGGCAGATGAGTTAATTGCCCTTTATAAAAAACGAATGGAAACTAAGGGACACTCTTTCGCCGCCGATTCCGAATGGCAAAGAGAGTTCGAGGAAAAATTCGAATATGAGGAAACCGATGACCAGCTGAGAAGTATTAAAGAAATTAAATCCGATATGGAAGCCCCTCGCCCAATGGATAGGCTGCTTTGCGGAGATGTAGGGTTTGGAAAAACAGAGGTTGCTTTCCGAGCCGCCTTTAAATGCGTTCTCGATGGAAAGCAGGTTGCCCTCTTAGCTCCAACAACCCTTCTCGCCTTTCAGCATTATCAAACCGCCTTACAGCGCTTCGATGGTTATCCAATTAAAATAGAGCTTCTTTCCCGCTTCCGTTCTCCTAAAGAACAGAGAGAGATTTTAAAAAAGCTTAAAAGCGGAGCTATAGATATCCTTATCGGTACCCATCGTCTTATAGGAAGCGATGTTTCCTTTAAGGATTTAGGTCTTTTAATTGTCGATGAAGAGCAGCGCTTTGGTGTCCGCCATAAGGAGAAGCTAAAGGAAAAGTTCGTAGGAGTTGATGTCTTAACCCTTTCTGCAACCCCTATTCCAAGAACCTTAAATATGGCGCTTTCTGGAATAAGAGATATGTCTATGATAGAAGAGCCGCCAAAAGATAGGCTCCCCGTTCAAACCTTTGTCGTAGAAGAAGATGATGCGATAATAGCCGATGTGCTCCATAAAGAGCTTCGCCGCGGTGGAAGCGCATTCTATCTTCATAACCGAGTTGAATCTATCCATTCTACAGCCGCTAAAATTGCAAGGCTTGTCCCCGAAGCGAGAATAGGCATTGCTCATGGTAAAATGGCTGAAGATGATTTATCCGCAGTTTTCGAGTCCTTAGTCGAGGGTGAAATAGATGTTTTAGTTTGTACAACTATTATAGAAACAGGAATCGACCTGCCAAACTGCAATACCCTCATAATAGAAGATGCCGATAAAATGGGCTTAGCTCAGCTTTATCAGATAAGAGGCAGAGTCGGCAGAAGCTCAAGACGCGCCTATGCCTATTTCCTCTTTAAACCACAAAAGGTTTTAACCGAAGTTGCCGCTAAGAGGCTTAGCGCAATAAGAGATTTTACCCAGTTCGGCTCAGGCTTTAAAATCGCAATGCGCGACCTTGAAATAAGGGGCGCGGGAAGTATTTTAGGCGCTCGTCAGCATGGACATATGGAAAATGTCGGCTATGATATGTATATCAAGCTTTTAAAACAAGCCGTTGCAGAAAAGCAAGGCGAAAAAACAATAAGCGAAACTGCCGATTGCCTTATAGATATCCGTATGAATTCCTTTATCCCTCCCGATTATATAGAATCAGAGGAGCTTCGAATGGAGGTTTATAAGCTTATAGCCTCTGTCGATAGCGAGGAAGCTAAAAGCGATGTTATAGATGAGCTTATCGACCGCTTCGGCGAGCCTACTCCTGAGGTATTAGGACTTATAGATGTCGCGCTTTACCGCAAAAAGGCAATGCTTTTCGGTGTAACCGAAATTAAGGAAACCGCTGATGCTGTTACCTTTTATGTTAAAGAAATATCTATGGAAAAAATCGAGCCGTTAGTTAAAGGGTTGAAAAACCGACTTCTTTTAAATGCAGGCGCAAAACCCTATCTGCAGGTTAAAAAATTCGGCTCAGACGGACTTTCAACAATTATTGAAACCTTTAATACCATTAAATTATGAAAAATAAGGGAAAATTATAGACATTTCCATAAAAAAAGTGTATAATGTTTAAGTCAATTACTATTCGGAGGTAATCCATTATGTTTAAAAAATTAACAGTCTTTCTTGCAGCAGCAGTTATTCTGTTGTCTTCCTGTGTGTCCGATACAAGTTGGGTGCTTAAAAACGGCGATGCAACCGTTTCCAGCGGTGTATATCTCGGATTTTTAGTTCAAACCGAGCTTAATGAGCTCAGCGAGCATAACGCCCAAAGCGTTTCTGACCTTATGAAAATGACTATCCATGAAATGAAAGCCGCAGATTATATAACCGATCAGGCTTTAACATTAAGTAAAAACTATATCGCTATCGAGAAAAAGTTTGATGAATTAGGTCTTTCCTTAACCGAAGACGACCTTGCAGAAGTTGATTCTATGGTTGCAACCTATAAATCCTACTATGGACCGTATTTTTCCGATAACGGCTGCGGAGATAATTCTCTTAAAGACCTTATTGAGAACAATATAAAAATGGAAAAAATCTTCTTCCATCTCTATGATGAAAACGGCGAAAAGGCTGTAAGCGATGCTGATAAGAGAGCCTTCTTCAAGGACAACTATTCCCGCATTCAGTATATCGCAGTTCCCCTTGTTGATACATCAACAGGCTCCGCTTTAACAGGCGATAAGTTAACTGCAGCTCAGAATACCGCAACATCTTATTATGATAAAGCTAAAGCAGGGGAAGATTTCATATCTCTTTTAAATGCCTATGCTAAAGAAAGCGGAGACACAAAAACCGAATATAAAGCTGAGCTTCAGGAAAACGGCCTTACAAATGCCGATATTCTTATTTCAAAAGAAAATACCGATTATCCCGAAGCTATTACAACTGCTGTTTTTGAAATGGCAGTAGGCGATATCAGAAAGGTTACTACCGACGACGGTTGCTATATCATCAAAAAATTAGAGCTTAACGAAAGCGAAAAAACATATGAATATTATAAGGAATCTCTCCTTACTGAGATGAGATCCGAAGAATTTACAGAGCTTCAGAACGAGTGGAAAGACGCATTTGAATATGAAATCAATAATGCTTCCGTTAAGCGTTACCACCCGAAAAAGCTTAAATTTGAAACAGCATCTTATTAAAAAATACGAGCGAAAACAACGCTCAAAACAATCGTTACAAAATCTCCAATCAGCGCACACGGTATCGTGTGTGCTGTTTTTTTTATGCCAACCGAACCGAAATAAACCGAAACAGCATAAAAGGTAGTTTCCGTAGCGGCGCACATAATAGAAGCCGCCTTTCCGATAAACGAATCGGCGCCATAATTAGAAAAAATATTTTTTAAAAGCGCCGTCGAGCCGCTTCCCGAAAAGGGCTTAACTAACCCCAATGAAAGAAGCTCCGAGGGGAAACCTAAAGGGGTTAAAATGGGAGCAAAAAAGGCGCTTAAGGCATCGAAAAAGCCCGATGCCGATAAAACCGAAACACCGCAAATAAGCCCTAAAAGAGGAGGAAAAATTCCCTTTACAGAGGCAAATCCCTCCCTTACACCCTCGGAAAAAGCCCCGAAAACGTCGATTTTTTTGACAATTCCTGTTAAAAAAATGCAAAAAATTAGCGCTAAAATTATATAATTTCCTATCATTTTTTACCTCGAATTTTATTAAAAATAAGCGCTAAGCTTAGCGCCGCAGCTAAACTAAAACAAGAAACAAGTATCATCGGCAGCATAATAGAAAAAGGCTCTTCACTTCCCGCCGCCTTTCTTAAAGCCCCAACCGTTGTAGGAATAATTTGCAGCCCTACTGTATTGAAAATAACAAAATTTATCATCGCTGCACTCGCCTTACCCTTTTCGGGCGCCGTAGCATACAGTTCTTTCATAGCAATAAGCCCCATTGGAGTTGCCGCATTTCCAAGCCCTAATAGGTTTGCGGCGATATTCATAACTATCGCCGCCAAAGCCTTCTCGCTGGCGTCGGGGAAAAGAGGAGATAAAATCGGCCTTAAAATTTTAGCAACAAATTTTAAAATTCCGCTTTTCTCAGCAATTTTCATTATCCCGCTCCAAAAGCATAAAAGCCCGCCGATTGATAAGATAAGCTTTACCGTTTCTTCGGGAGCTGATAAAAGCGCCGTCGAAACATTTTCTGCTCTTCCGAATAAAATTCCGCTTAAAATCCCAACAATAAGCATTATCCCCATAATATAACCTGTCATTTTTTAGTCACCCGCTAAATTCTATGCTTTTCCCCTCTTTTCTATGTTTTCTTTTTTCGACTTTTTCTCCCATATATTGACAAATTATCCTATTTATGATAAAATACCTTCAGCATATTACGGAGGTAATTTATATGAAAATAAAAGGCGTTGCCCGCCCTATTGATGAGCTTGGAAGAATAGTTATTCCGAAAGAATTCCGCAAAAGCATGGGGGTTGAGCCGAAAGACCTATTAGAGCTTTCGCTTGTTGGAAATACAATAACCTGCAAAAAGCTCGAAAAATCCTGCATTATCTGCTCCGAAGAGGGCGATCATCTTGAATTTGAAAACAAAATTATCTGCTTAAACTGTCTTAAAAAATTAAAAAGCATTTAAAAAAAACTCATTAAAGGAAAAATTCCTTTAATGAGTTTTTTTATTGCATAAAATTTATTTAAGCGGTTAAACTATAATCAACATCGCATATGCCTTTGTTTTGCGTTTGCTTAAGGTATGTCTGATGTTTTGGAGTCGGCAAAAGCCGACTCTTTTTTTATAATTTTAACTGTTCGCCCATTTCATCTTCCTTTAAAATTTTTCCTGCCGCAGGAAGATTTTTAGAGCGGTAACGATGCGGAAAGCTTAAGGTATTTTCTTTATATATTTCTGCCTTATATAGCTTTCCTTTTGCTCTAAGAGACATAACGCTGACGCCGATAGTATTTCTGGTGGATTTCAGCGGAATAGCGCCGCTATGCACCAATAGCACCTTGCCCTCGTTTGAGGTTAGCATAAACTCACAGTCCTCTTTTATTAAGAAAAAGGCAACGGCGCGAGATTTATCGCTATAAGCCGAAGTAAGCTTTTTGCGCTTTGACTTTGTTTCATAAGCAGAAAGCGGAATTTTTGCCGCCTTTCCGTTTTCAAAAATAATAACGAGATTTCCTTTATAATCATCTGTTGGAAGCATATAGATTGCATTTTCTCCGTTATCAAAACCAAGCTTTGAGGGAACATAATCGCCTAAAACGCTCGCCTTTGTATCTTCGAATTCACTTGCCGAGGATTTATAGCATTGGCAGGCATCGGTAAAGAACAAAAGCTCTGTTCTGTTGGTATTCTCGGTTGCCGATATTATTTCATCGCCCTCTTTAAGCTTCTGATCGGAATTCATACGAAGCGAACTCGGAATAATCTTCTTAAAGTATCCCTCTTTTGTAAAGAAGAGATGAACGGGATAATCGGGAACCTCTTCCTTTATTTCCTCTACGGGAGCATCTTCTTTAAAGATTATCTCGGTTTTTCTATCCTGACCGTAGCTCTCGGCTATATCTTTAAGCTCTCTTATGATAACATTTTTAACCTTACCCTTACTGCTTAAAGTATCTTCCATTTCAAGAATAGCCTTTTCAAGCTCGGATATCTCTTCGGTACGCTTTAAGATATATTCGCGGTTTAAATGACGAAGCTTTATCTCAGCTACATATTCTGCCTGAGTTTCGTCTATCATAAAGCCTATCATAAGGTTGGGAACAACCTCAGATTCTTCTCTCGTTTCGCGAACTATCTTTATAGCTTTATCAATATCGAGAAGAATTTTCTGAAGGCCCTTTAAAAGATGAAGCTTTTCTTTTTTGCGGGTAAGCTCAAAATAGATGCGACGTTTAACACATTCTATTCTGAAGGCTGTCCATTCCTCTAAAAGCTCTCTAACCCCCATAACCTTCGGCATTCCGTTTATTAAAACATTGAAGTTGCAGGAGAAGGAATCTTCAAGCTGAGTTGCTTTGAAAAGCCTTCTCATAAGCTTATCGGGATCAGTACCCCTTTTTAAATCTATGGTTATCTTCTTATTGGAAACGAACTCTATCGCATCTCGGATATTGGAAATTTCTTTGATCTTGCCCTCTTTAACAAGCTGACAAATCTTATCAATAACATCCTGAACCTTAACCTGCGGAGGAAGCTCGGTTATGATAATGCGGTTTTCCGATTTATCATATTCATATTTCGAGCGGATTTTAAAGCTACCTCTGCCCGTTTCATATATTGCTCTGATTTCGTTTTCATCATAAATAAGCTGACCGCCGCCGGGAAAATCGGGAGCTTTTAAGGTTTCATAGATATTATGCTCATCATCTCGCATTAAAGCGATAGTTGTTTCGCATATCTCTCTTAAATTAAAAGAGCAAATTCGGCTCGTCATACCAACGGCAATACCGTCGTTAAAGTTTACAAGTATCGACGGGAATCGAACGGGAAAGAGCGTTGGCTCTTTCATTGTTGCATCATAGTTATCAACGAAATCTACGGTATCCTTATCTATATCCTCGAAAAGTTCGCGACAAATTTTCTCAAGCTTAGCCTCGGTATAACGGGAAGCTGCATAGGATTCGCTCGAATAAGAGCGACCAAAGTTTCCCTTTGAATCAACGTAAGGATGCAAAAGGGTTTCGTTTCCTCTCGCCATACGAACCATTGTTTCATAAATTGCGGCGTCGCCATGGGGATTAAGCTTCATGGTTTGTCCGACAATATTAGCGGATTTCATTCTTCCGCTATTAAGCAACCCCATTTTATACATTGTATAAAGAAGCTTTCTATGAGAGGGCTTAAATCCGTCTATCTCGGGGATAGCTCGGGAAACTATAACGCTCATCGCATAGGGCATATAGTTTTCTGTTAAGGTATCGGTTATTCTCTGGTCGATAACCTGACCTGCCGAAGCAATATAAGCATCGCTGACAACTGCTCTCTTTTTAGGCTCTGCCTTTTTTCTTGCTGCCATTTTAATCCCCCCTTATTACGATATATCCGAAAGGTCGATATATTTATAACCTTCGTTTGCTATAAGCTCTTTTCTACCCACAAGATTATCGCCCAAGAGAAGATCAAAAATCTCCGCGGTTTTCTTCGCATCCTCGGGATTAACCTTGATAAGACGTCGGGTTTCGGGATTCATAGTTGTAAGCCACATCATATCGGCTTCGTTTTCACCAAGTCCCTTTGAGCGCTGAATTGTAAATTTCTGATCTCCTATCATAGAGAGTATCTGCGTTTTTTCCGCCTCTGTATAAGCGAAATAGGTTTTTTCCTTAGATGTAATCTCATAAAGCGGAGATTCCGCAATATAAACATAGCCCTTTTCAATAAGTGTAGGCGTTAGGCAATAAAGCATTGTTAAAATAAGGGTTCTTATCTGGAATCCGTCAACATCGGCATCGGTACAGATAATTATCTTATTCCATCTGAGCGCTTCCAAGGAGAAAAGAGAAAGCCCTTTATTTTGTTTTGCGCTAAGCTCTACTCCGCATCCTAAAACCTTTATAAGGTCGGTTATGATATCGCTTTTGAAAATCTGAGCGTTATCTGCTTTTAGGCAGTTTAATATCTTACCGCGAACAGGCATTATAGCCTGAAAATCTGCATCGCGGCCTTGTTTACAAGAGCCGAGAGCCGAATCGCCCTCAACTATATAAAGCTCTCTGCGGGAAATATCCTTTGTCGCACAATCAACAAACTTCTGAACACGGTTTGCCATATCGAGATTTCCCGAAAGCTTTTTCTTAACATCTACCCTTGTTTTCTCCGATTCCTCGCGGCTTCTTTTATTAACTAAAATCTGCTCGGCAACCTTTAAAGCCTCATCATGCTTTTCAAGAAAATAAATCTCTAACTGCCGCTTTAAAAAATCAGCCATTGCTTCATATATAAAGCGGTTGGTTATTGCCTTCTTAGTTTGGTTTTCATAAGAGGTCTGGGTTGAAAAGGAAGAGGAAACTATAATTAAACAGTCCTCAATATCCTGATAGGCTATCTTGCTTTCATTCTGCTTATATTTCCCCTGCTGCTTCAAAAAGCCGTCAAACATAGATCTAAAAGCAATTTTAACAGCCTCTTCGGGGCTTCCTCCATGCTCCAAAAAGCTGGAATTATGATAGTATTCCGCCATATTAAGCTTATTGCAGAAGCAAAAAGCAACCGAAAATTTAGTTTTATATTCGGGAAGATCTGCTCTGTCTTTTCCCTTAGCCTCGCTCTGCCAATGCTGCAAGGAGGAAATCGTTTCTTCTTCTCCTAAAAGTTCGCGGATATAATCGGTTATACCCTCTTCATAAATAAACTCTTTGGTTTCAAAAGAGCTCCCTACTTGATTTCTGAATACAAACTTTATATTCGGGTTTACAACAGCCTGACGGCGCATAACCCCCTCTATGTACTCAGCGGTTATGGAAATATCAGTAAAAACATCTAAGTCGGGGCGCCATTTAACTATAGTACCCGTCTGTCTTCTCGTTGCAGGTTCCTCTTTAAGCCCACCAATGTTTTCGCCCTTTTCAAAATGCAAGGTATATTTATTGCCCTCTCTGTATGAGGTAACGTCCATATATTCAGAGGAATACTGAGTAGCGCAGGCACCAAGACCGTTAAGTCCTAACGAAAACTCATAGTTTTCTCCATCGTTATTATTATATTTTCCACCCGCGTAAAGCTCGCAATAGATAAGCTCCCAGTTATACCTTCCTTCCTTTTGGTTAAAGCCTAAGGGAACTCCTCGTCCGTGGTCCTCAACCTCTAAAGAATGGTCGGAATATCTGGTTACAGTTATTTTATTGCCATAGCCCTCTCTGGCTTCATCGATAGAGTTCGAAAGTATCTCAAAAAAGGAATGCTGACAACCCTCAATACCGTCCGAACCGAATATAACGGCTGGGCGCTTTCTAACTCTGTCCGCTCCCTTTAATGAGCTGATGCTCTCGTTTCCGTATTCTTTTTTAACTGCCTTTGCCATTCAAATAATCCTTCCTCTTTTAACTTTAAAAAGCGCTAAGGGCTTGCCTTTTTTTAAAGGCAAGCCTCAAAACATTATTGTTCCATCAGAGCTTTAAACTCTTGTTCATTCAGTTTCTCTGTTTCAATAAGCTTTTCTGCTATAAGCTCTAATTTATCCTTATGCTCGGTCAAGATAGAGATAGCCTTAGCATATCCCTCTTCAACTATTCTCTTTATCTCCGAATCTATGCGGTTTGCAATTTCGGGAGAATGGTTGTTGTTATGAGCAATCTCTCTTCCCAAGAAAACCTCTTGATTTTCCTGACCGTATAAAACGGGACCTAAAAGGTCGCTGAATCCATATCTCGTTACCATTTCTCTTGCGATGTTGGTTGCAACCTCAATATCGTGAGAAGCACCTGTAGTTATATCATCGAGAACAATTTTCTCGGCAGCCCTACCGCCCAAAAGAACAACAATTCTCTCTTCGAGAGATTTTTTGCGAACATGGGATTGGTCGTCTTTAGGCAAAGAAATAGTATATCCTGCCGCCATACCTCTCGGAATAACAGAAATCTGATGAACGGGGTCCTGAGTAGGAAGATAATAGGTGCAAACAGCGTGGCCCGCTTCATGATAAGCAGTTACCCTCTTATCCTCTTCCAAAATCTTTCTCGATTTCTTTTCGGGACCTGCAATAACCTTTAAGGAAGCCTCTTCAATCTCTTCCATTGTTATTGCCTTTTTATTTTTTCTCGCAGCTAAAAGAGCTGCTTCGTTAGCAAGGTTTTCCAAGTCTGCCCCCGTAAAGCCTGAGGTAGACTGAGCTATAACCTTTAAATCAACATCGGGAGCCAAGGGCTTATTCTTGGTATGCACCCATAAAATTTCCTCTCTGCCTTTAAGATCGGGCGGATATACAACGATCTGTCTGTCGAAACGACCGGGACGAAGCAAAGCGGGGTCTAAAATATCCTTTCTGTTTGTTGCGGCAATAACGATAACTCCCTGATTGGTAGAGAAACCGTCCATCTCAACAAGCAGCTGGTTTAAGGTTTGCTCTCTTTCATCATGTCCGCCGCCGAGACCTGCGCCTCTATGACGACCTACGGCATCAATTTCATCAATAAAAATTATGCTGGGTGCCGCTTTTTTAGCCTTATCAAAAAGGTCTCTTACTCTTGACGCACCGACACCTACAAACATTTCAACGAAATCGGAGCCCGAAATAGAGAAGAAAGGAACTCCTGCTTCTCCTGCAACAGCCTTTGCTAAAAGGGTTTTACCTGTTCCGGGCTGTCCCATCAAAAGAACGCCCTTGGGAATTCTCGCACCAAGCTCATTAAATCTCTGAGGATTTTTAAGAAACTCAACTATCTCCTGAAGCTCGCCCTTTTCCTCTGCAGCACCTGCAACATCGGCAAAGGTAACCTTTAAACGGTCTGGCGGAAGCTCTTTGATATTGGATTTTCCGAAAGCAGAAATCTTTCCGCCCTCTCCTGTCTGCCTTGCCATATAAACCCAAAACGCAATAATTAAAATTAAAAGCAAAATTGTGGGTCCATAGGTTAAAAGCATAGATCCGCTTGCAGAAGCCGTATAATCGTATGCTATCTTATTATTAGGATTAGCCTGATTATATTCTTCTACATAGCCTTTTATATCCTCTATAAACATCGAAACATAAGGAACATTATAGTTTTGCTCCCTATCCTCGCCTCTTAATTTAAATTTAAGCTTACCTTTATTTAAATCAAGGGTATATTCGCTTACCTTTCCTTCTTCAAATAGGGTAATAACCTCGCTGTAGCTATAGCCCTCTTTTTCTATTAGGTTGCTGTAAACTATAAATCCGGAAATAAGAATTCCGATAAAAGCAATTATATAAATAACTGTTCCTTTAATTTTTTTAGGTTGCATTATCTATCCTCCGATTATTTGGAATAAACTTCAGGCTTCAACACCCCTACAAATGGGAGATTGCGATATTTTTCATCACAATCAAGTCCATATCCAACGACAAAATCGTTAGGAACTCTGAAGCCGAAATAGTCTGCTGAGATGTCTGCCTCGCGGCGCTCGGGCTTATCAAGAAGGGTGCAAATTCTGAAACTTTTAGGTTTTCTTGCAGAAAGCATATCTCTTAAATAATAAAGGGTTTTTCCGCTATCCAGAATATCCTCAACAATAAGAATATCCTTTTCTTCAATGCTAACATCTAAGTCTTTGATTATTTTAACCACTCCGCTTGTTTTTACACCGCTACCATAGCTCGAAACGCTCATAAAATCTATCTGAGCAGGAATTGTTATAGCGCGCATTAAGTCTGCCATAAAAATAACAGAGCCTTTTAAAACACTGACCAAGAGAAGATTTTTTCCTTTATAGTCCTCTGATATTTGCTTTCCGAGCATATATACCTTTTCTTTAAGCTCTTCTTCTGAAATTAAAACTCGTTCAATGTCTCCAAGCATTTTTTATTCCTCCGTCCTCATGTCAGTTTCTATTATTAAAAGCCTCTTTGTCATATCGTCGGGAGCTAATCTTTCATCTATAGCATACGGCAATACGGCAACTATTCCTTTTTCATCCTCTATTATTGGCACTATAGGTCTTTTCTCGGCAGGAATTTTTTGCTCATTGAAAAACTTTTTTAAAGTTTTCGAGGGCCTTCCTTTCGGGCGAAATTTGTCGCCCTCTTCCCTGCTTCTTAAACAAATATCTCCCGATATTTTATCCGCATCTAACCTTAACACACCATAAAATTTATTATAATCCTTTTTCCCTTTTAAGTCAACAAACGAAAGGGTAATTTTTACCTTTCCGAATTTGAAAGAGCCCTCTGACAATCTTGTTCTTTCAATATTTTCTTCTTCGGTTATCTTAAAAAGCTTATGCCCTCTTTTTTGGAATAAAACATTTCCCGATAGATTAACCTTTCCGGAACTGCTTAAAATATCCTTTAAACTCTTTATATTATCATAGCTTACCTCTGCGCCGTGCTGTTCTAAAAACAAGGCTAAAACCCTTGTAACCAAAGCCGCATCAAACCTTAAAAGCTCATCGGAAAGCGCACCGTCTTCATAGGTTTTCTGATAAACTTCTTTTGCTTTTTTATCTAAATAGCTGCAGTCCTCTCTCAAGGTTTTTGAAAATCTTGCTATATGCTCTAAAGCTTTAGGGTTTATTTCCTTAAGAATGGGAATTATATTATGCCTTATTTTATTTCTTGTATAAATTTCTTTAGAATTTGTAGAGTCCTCTACAAAGCACTGACCGATTTTTTCAAGATATTCTTCTATCTCTTTTCTCGAAGTATCTAAAAGGGGGCGGTAAATGTTTTCTCTTATCGGCTTTAAAGAGACGACTCCTTTAGCCGAGCTTCCCCTTATAATATTAAAAATAACCGTTTCCGCCAAGTCATCGCGATTATGGGCGGTAGCAATTTTAGCTCCTTTTTTCTTCGCGAGTTCTTGGAATATGCGATATCTTTCCTCTCTTCCCGCTGTTTCCTCAGAGCATTTTCTTCTGCTTGCAATTTCGGGGACTGAAATTCTCTCGCAGAAAAATTCTATACCCATTTTTTCGCAAAGCTCTTTGCAAAAAAGCTCATCCCTTTTTGCCTCTTCTCCCCTTATGCCGTGGTTAATATGACAGGCATAAACGGTGAGGGAGAGGGCTTCTTTTAAAGAGTTTAACAAGCAGAGAAGGGCAACAGAGTCTGCCCCGCCGGATAACCCGACAAGCACTCTATCGCCCATCTGAAACATACTATATGCTAGTTTCTCTGCATTATTCATCATTACGATAAATCTCCAAATTGCTGAATCTCGTGAATCTGTCGTCCCAGCCTAATTCAACTGTTCTAACCTCGCCATGGCGGTTTTTAAGCACAATACACTCCGCAACATTAACCTTTTCTGATTCTTTGTTATAATAAGCATCGCGGTAAAGCGCCAAAACAATATCGGCATCCTGCTCGATAGAGCCCGATTCACGAAGGTCGGAAAGCATAGGTCTATGGTCCTGCCTACCCTCGGGTCCGCGCGAAAGCTGCGAAAGGGTTATAACGGGAACATCAAGTTCCTTAGCCATTATTTTAAGCGACCTTGTTATCTCGGAGACCTCCTGAACTCGGTTTCCGTCGCTTCGGCGACCGGTTGTCATAAGCTGTAAATAGTCAATAACTACTACGCCTAAATCGGGAAGTCTTCTGAGCTTCGCTTTCATTTCATTAACGGTAAGACCGGGGGTATCATCAATATACATAGGAAGCTTCGCTATATCTGCGCTCGCCGCGCAAATTCTCTGCCATTCATCGCTTTCAAGCTCGCCTGTTCTGAGCTTTGTGCTCTCAACGCTGGCCTCTGAGGATAAAATACGGTTAACAAGCTGTTCTTTGCTCATTTCGAGAGAAAAGACAGCAACCTTTTTGCCGCTTTTCTTTGCGGCATTAACCGCAATATTTAAAGCAAAGCTCGTTTTTCCCATCGCGGGACGAGCCGCTATCAGAATAAGGTCGGATTTATTAAGACCTGTTAAGGTTTTATCGAGCATCGAATATCCCGTTGAAATTCCGAGATATTTATCTCTGTCTGCGCTGCTAAGCTTTTGCAAGGTATCAAAAGCATTTATCATAACCTCGTCGATTTTAACAAGCCCGTCTGTCTGCTTTCCTTGGCGGATTTCAAATATTCTCTGCTCCGCCATCTCTAAAAGCATATTAGCATCGGTATGGCCCTCTCTCGACTGCTCTAAGATTTCTCCCGAAACCCCTGCGAGCATTCTAAGATAATGCTTTTCTCTGACGATTTTTGCATAGGCTTCAACATTAACTACCGCGGGAACCAACTGTATAAGCTGGGTTAAATAAAGCTTCGCATCCTCATCTGATTCAAATATATTTTCCTTGCCGGCTTCCTCTAAAACAGTAACAAAGTCTATCGGTTTCTGAGATGCATACATATAACTCATAGCCGAAAAAAGCTTCTTATGAACTTCCTTATAAAAAGCCTCGGGTGAGCTTATGTATTCAAGCACCGTATCCATACATTTAGCATCGACTAATATAGAGCCCAGAACCGACTGCTCTGCCTCTAAGCTGAACGGAAGATAATCCTTTATATTTCCGCCGTAAAAAGTCTCGTTTGCCATAATAACCCCACCTTAAAGTTTAGTTACATTAACATTTACCTTTGCAGTTACCCCTGCATGAAATTTAACCTCTGCCGTATATGTTCCAAAGCCCTTTATATCAGAAGAAAGGGCAATTTTCTTTTTATCTGCTGAAACCGAAAACTGCTTTTCGATAGCCTCTGCGACATCTTTTGCTGTAACCGAGCCGAAAAGGCGGCTGCCATCGGCTCCGGCTTTAGCTGCGATATTAACGGTTTTTCCGTCTATCTTGTTCTTTGCTTCATTCGCTTCATTCAAAGCTACCTCTTTTTTATGGTCCTCAGAGCTATTCTTCTGCTTTAAATCATTCATAGCTGCCGCATCTGCCAAAACCGCAAGTTTTTTAGGAAGCAGAAAGTTTTTAGCATATCCGTCGGATACATTTATAACCTCTCCCTTTTTGCCGCTTCCCTTTACATCAGCTGTTAAAATAACCTTCATTTTTCTCTCTCCTAAACTTCTATAACTATAGGTAAAATCATCGGGCGGCGCTTTGTTCTCGAGAAAACATAGCCGCCCGCTGAGTCCTTAACCTTTGTTTTTATAACGCTCCAATCGCGAACATTTCTTTCTTCAAGCTCATAAATAGTCTGCTGTATTGTCTTTTTAATTCCGTCCATAAGCTCTTCGGATTCTTTAACATAAACAAATCCTCTTGAGATTATTTCGGGACCTGAAACAACATTTCCCGTTCCGGGAATCATTCCCATAACGATAATAATAATTCCGTCTTCCGCGAGATGCTTTCTGTCTCTCAAAACAATGCTTCCGACATCTCCAACGCCGAGTCCGTCAACCATAACCTGACCTGAGGGAACATTTCCCGAAAACTTCATATTAACGCCGTCTGTTTCTATAACCTTGCCGTTTTCGCCGATTATAATATTCTGAGCTTTAAGCCCTAACGACTGCGCTAAAGAGGAGTTTTTCTTTAAATGCTTATATTCCCCGTGAACAGGGATAAAATATTTCGGTTTAACTAAGCTTAATATAAGCTTTAATTCTTCTTGACAAGCGTGTCCCGAAACATGAACATCATACATTTTTTCATAAATAACATCGGCGCCAAGTCTCATAAGCTCATTTACAACTCGGCTTACAAACTTTTCGTTTCCTGGGATAGGAGTTGCCGAAACAATAATAAAATCTCCGGGGCCTACAGATACCTGACGATGATCCCCCGTAGACATTCTCGAAAGGGCGCTCATAGGCTCGCCTTGTGAGCCTGTTGTTATAATTATAAGCTCTGACGGGTTATATTTTTTCAAAGAATCTATATCTATTATAACCCCATCAGGAACAGAAAGATATCCGAGCTCTATCGCTTTGGCTACAACATTCGACATACTGCGGCCCGAAATTGCAACCTTTCTGCCATGCTTTACCGCTAAATTTACAATCTGCTGAATTCTATGAATATTAGAGCTAAATGTCGCAATAATTATTCTCTTGTTATCCGCTCCTGCAAAAAGCTTCTCAAAGGATTCTCCTACAGTTCTTTCGGATAAGGTAAACCCAGGTCGCTCTGCATTTGTAGAGTCTGCCATTAAGGCTAAAACGCCCTCTTTTCCGAGCGCGCCGAAGCGAGCAAGGTCGATAACTCCGCCCTCAATCGGTGTGCTGTCTATTTTAAAATCGCCCGTATGAACTATCGTTCCCGCGGGTGTTTTTATAGCAAATCCTACAGCATCGGGAATAGAATGGTTAACGCGGATTATTTCCATCTCAAAAGCCCCTGTCTTAATCTTATCCTTAGGCTTTACCGTTACAAGCTTTGCCGAAGCAAAGTTCCCCTTTTCTCTGAGCTTTCCTTCAACAAGACCAAGCGTCAGCCGTGTGCCGTATATCGGGCAGGACAAAACATCGCAAAGATAAGGAAGCGCTCCTATATGGTCTTCATGTCCGTGGGTTATAAAAATTCCCTTTACCTTGTCTTTTATTTTTTCAATATAGGTAAAATCGGGTATAACAAGGTCAACACCCAGCATTTCTTCATCGGGAAATGAAAGGCCGCAATCAATAATAACCGCATCATTCGCCCATTCAAAAACCGTCATATTCTTGCCGATTTCGTTAAGTCCTCCGAGAGGAATAATCTTTAAAGGCTCTTTTATAGGCATCTTTCGATTAGTTTTCTTAGGTGCTGTCGGCTTTTTTGCGGCAGGCTTTCTCGGCGTGCTTTTTTTCTCGTCTGCCTTAGAATTAACTGCTTTTTTATGAGCGGTGTAATATCTTTTTTTATCGCTCTGCTTTTTATTATTTGCTTCTTTTTTTACTGTGTTTTTCTCATTCACAAGCATTATTCTCCTTAATTCAGATTTAACATATGTAAGATTAGACTTCACCTAAAGATGAAGCCTTGTCTGATAGCGGCAAACAACGCACACTTCGGGTTCTTCCCCTATCCCCTTTAAAAGAAGAAAATTGCCGCCTATTAGCCTTTTTGCTTAAAACAAAAAGAAACGAACACATTTGTTATGATAATTTTACTATTTTTTTCTTTCTATGTCAAGATTTCCTGCCAAAATCTTCTCAATATCCTCCGCCAATTCTTTGGAAATTTCTGCCGATAGGCTTTCGGCATAAATTCTTATTTCTCGTCCCTTTTTCATAGGCTTTAAAAAAACAGTTCCATTTTCACGGCTAAAGCAAATTCCCTCAGCAGTTTGCCTTTTTTCTTCGCCCGAAAATTTCGATAATGCCGCGCCTACGGTTTCAGGTATTTTAACCGTTTTAACTTCTACGGAAAATGAGGGAATTAAGCGAAGAGCCGATTTTAAATCAAGTCCTGTCCTTTTAAAGAAACTTAAAATAGCTATTATAAGCTTTGCCCCATCTCTTAAAAAAGGCTGAGCCGAAGCTTGGCTTCGCGCTTCACTATCTCTTGAGCAAACCGAAAGGTCGGCATATCGCAAAACCCGTCTGTCATAAACTAACGCGAGTTCATCAATAGCTCTTGGCATTCTTTCGGGCAAGGCTGCGTCCTCCCCTTTTGAAAAAAGGTCAAGACAGCATATCGCAACTAACTTTTCGTATGGTATATATCCTGTCTCTTCGCTGTAAGCTGAGGCTTTCGTTCCACCCGAAGAAAGCTGAAAAGAAATCCCTCCCTCTGCCGCTGAAAGAGTCTTTAATGCCTCTCTTAATTTTTCTTCTAACGCTCCGATAGAGGTAATTTTAGCTTTTTGCCCTGAAAGCCCCTCGGGAGAAAGCTTCAAAAGACTTTCATAATATCCGTTATCTCTTTTTAATATCTTAAGACTTCCGAATTCATTAAAGGAAACCCCCATATATTCATTTCTCAAAACACCATCTTCTATTCTTCGCTCGGTTTCTCTTGATATAGGAAGCGAATCGGAATGGTAGAATTCGATTTTGGTTTTTCTGCGTGCAAAAATATATACCCCTATATCGGGCTTTCTTTTTTGTATTTCCCATAGAAATTCCGCTTTCGAAATCTGCTCACAGCAGAAAACATTCTTTCCTACGCTTAAAACGCCCGAAATAAGGCTTAAAGCAAAAGCCTTAGAAGCATCTCCCTCATCATACCCTATAAAAACTCTAGCTATCCTCTTTATGCTTCCGACGCTCTTTCCTATAATCGCTAAAAACTCGGGGGTTATCTCTTGAGATGTATCGCCTAAAATCCCGTCGTCATCAAAAAGCTCCCGCCTTACTATCCCGTCTTTAACATTTTCTTTCTGAACGGTCATATCCTCAACCTGCTTGTAAGGCCAAATTTTAATAAAGGGCAGTACAACTGCACTCTCCCCTATAACTGCCCTTTCACCAACGACGCCCTCTTCGTAAATAGATGCCGCTCTTTTGAGTATAGCTCCGTTTGATATAACACTCCCCGAAACAGAGCTTCTTTCCCCTAAAAAAGCTCCCTCTCCTACTATTCCCCCTTTAATTTTAGCCCCCGATAAAATTTTAGATCTGCTTGATATAATACTTCCCGAATCAATCGTAACCCCTCGTCCGAAAACAACATTTTCTCCGATGTAAACAGGCGGAAGGATTTTTACCCCCGAGGGAATAGGCGTTTTTATTAAATTATTATCGCAGTCAAGCTCTCTCCCACGAGCGCATTTAACCTTGCCCTTTAAAATATCGTGTTGGCAGGAAATATATGTCTTAACGCTCCCTATGTCGCACCAATACCCCTCGTCTTCATAAACGGAGATTTCTTCTCCCTCCTTTAAAAGAAAGGGGAAAATGTCCCGCCCAAAATCAGGCTGACCGCTCTTTGGTATTAAAGATAAAGCTTTCGGAGATAAAATATAAACACCTGTATTGGCTAAATCAGAGCTTACCTTGCTGTAATCGGGCTTTTCCAAAAAACCTAAAACCCTCCCGCTTCCGTCTGTCTCTATAAGCCCGTATTCTCGCGGGTCTTCTACCCTTTTTCCGATTATGGTAACGGCACTTCGGCGTTTTCTGTGAAAATTTACAGCTTTCGATAAATCGAAATCGCAAAGCGCATCTCCGCTTATAACAAGCGTATCTTCTCTTTTGTCCCCTACCGCTTTTTTAACGCTCCCCGCTGTTCCTAATGGTAAGTCCTCATGAGAAAACTCCAAGGCTATACCCTTGTATTTTCCGCTCGGAAAATGTCTCTTTATCTTCTCGCCCAAATACCCCGTCGTAATAACCGCCGAGCTTATGGAATGCTCGGTCAATAAATCGAGAATATATTCTATTATCGGTTTTTCCAAAAGCGGCAACAAGGGTTTCGGTAAACTACAGGTAAGAGGGCGAAGCCTTTTTCCCTCTCCGCCTGCCATAATAACGGTTTGCATCAAAAAATCCCCTTTTTAGTAATTTTTTATTATTCTGTCCCGTTATCTTAAAAAAACAACTTGTTTCTGAAGAGAAAAAATAATATAATCTAAAGAGAATTAAAATTGAACGGAGAATTTCAATGAAAAAGGTTGAACTTTTTACCGATGGTGCCTGTAGCGGAAATCCCGGTCCCGGCGGTTTCGGCGCAATACTGAGATATAAAGAAACCGAAAAGGAAATCTCGGGCGGCGAAGCCGAAACTACAAATAACAGAATGGAGCTTTCTGCTGTTATAGCAGGTCTTGAGGCTTTAAAGGAGCCCTGTGAAGTAACCGTTGTAACCGACAGCAAATATTTTTCCGACGCTTTGGAGAAAGGGTGGCTTTTTTCTTGGCAAAAGAAGGGTTGGAAAAAGGCTGACGGCAAGCCCGTTTTAAATGTTGATTTATGGAAAAAGCTTCTCTCTCTTTTGGAAAAACACAAAGTAACTACCGTTTGGATAAAGGGCCACGCTGGCCACCTTGAAAACGAGCGCTGCGATAAAATGGCGGTTGAAGAAAGCAAAAAATTTAAATAAAGCATTGAAAAAACAAAGAATGGATAGTATAATAAAGGGTGGTTTATAAATATTTTCTCGTCTTTATATAAAAGGAGTAAAAAATGCAAAGGTTTATATATGCCGATAACGCGGCAACAACCAAAATATCAAAACCGGTTTTAGATGCCATGATGCCATATTTAACTGAGGAATACGGTAATCCAAGCAGTATATATGCCATTGGCAGAAAGAGTAAGCGCATTATAGAGGATGCGAGAGAAAAGGTGGCAGAGCTTTTGGGCGCTGAGCCTCGCGAAATCTTCTTTACCTCTTCGGGTACCGAAAGCGATAACTGGGCATTAAGAGGCGCAGCAGAAGCGCTGAAAGCTAAGGGAAAAACTCATATCATAACCTCTGCTATTGAACACCATGCCGTTCTTCATACAGTAAAAGCGCTCGAAAAAGAAGGGTTTACGGCGACCTATCTTCCCGTAAATTCCGAAGGCTTCGTTTCTGTTTCAGATATAGAAAATGCGATAACCGATAAAACCGCTATTGTTTCCATAATGTTTGCAAATAATGAAATCGGAACTATACAGCCTATAAAAGAAATCGGCGAAATATGCCGCAAAAAGGGAGTTTATTTCCATACCGACGCTGTTCAGGCGGTAACCCATGTTCCGATAAATGTTAAAGAATTAAATGTTGATATGCTATCGCTTTCTGCGCATAAGTTTCATGGACCTAAGGGCGTTGGCATATTCTATCTCAGAAAAGGCGTTCGCATAAATAACCTTCTCTATGGCGGCGGTCAGGAAAATTCCCGCCGTCCCTCAACCGAGAATACCGCATATATAGTAGGCGCGGCTAAGGCATTAGAGCTTGGCATTTCCGAAATGGAAAAAAGAGAAGCCCATCTTAAAAAGATGCGAAACCGTCTTTGGGAGGGCTTAAAGGATATTCCCCGTTGCCGCTTAAACGGCTCTTTGGAAAACAGAGTTTCGGGAAACCTAAATGTTTCCTTTGAGGGAGTTGAGGGAGAGGCAATATTATTATCTCTCGATTTTAAAGGTATAGCCGCTTCTTCAGGCTCAGCTTGTACATCGGGCTCTTTAGACCCTAGCCATGTTCTTCTGGCAATCGGTCTTCCTCATGAAATAGCTCACGGAAGCGTTCGTTATTCATTCTCTGAGGATATAACCGAAGAGGATATCGATTATATAATCGAAGCAACAAAAGAAGTTATTTCCAAGCTGCGCGCTATGTCGCCCGTTTGGGAAAAAATCAAAAACGAGGAGTAAAAATTATGTTATACAGCGATAAGGTCCTTGACCATTTTACAAACCCCAGAAATGTCGGCGAAATCGAAAATGCTGACGGCATCGGCGAGGTTGGCAATGCTAAATGCGGCGATATAATGAAAATGTATTTAAAGGTTGACGGCGGCATTATTACCGATATTAAATTTAAAACCTTCGGCTGCGGCGCCGCTATTGCAACAAGCTCTATCGCAACCGAAATGATAAAAGGTAAATCTATTGAAGAGGCTCTGAAGATTACTAATAAAGCAGTTGTCGAGGCGCTTGACGGTCTTCCCCCTGCAAAGGTGCATTGTTCTGTTCTCGCAGAACAAGCCTTAAAATCCGCAATCAGCGATTATTATAAAAATCAGGGTATCGACCCTGCTCCCATCGTTGGAGAAATAGGCGATTGCGAAGCTTGCCACGAACATGAGTAAGGTTCTTTTAGCATTAAGCGGCGGAGTTGATTCCTCGGTTGCCCTTTCGTTTTTGAAAAACGAAGGTCATAATGTTGAAGCCCTCTGCTTAAAAATGTCGGCTTTGCATGATAAAACCCTGTCAGCGGCAGAAAAAGCCGCGGCTCATTTATCTGTTCCGCTTCATATTGTTAATGCCGAAGAGCTTTTTGAATCGGTCGTTGTTAAAAACTTTGCCGAGGAATATCTCTCTGGCAGAACGCCCAACCCTTGTATCGTTTGCAATCCAGCAGTGAAATTTCGTCTGCTTTATGATTTTGCGGTAAAAAACGGCTTTGATAAAATAGCAACAGGCCATTATGCAACAATTCGGAATATAAACGGAAAAAACTATATAGGCGTTGCCGCTAATATAAAAAAAGACCAGTCTTATATGCTTTATAGATTACCCTCTGAGATTATCGACCGTCTTATCTTCCCTTTAGGGGAAACTAAAGACAAATCGGTAGTCAGAGATGCGGCGGTAAAAGAAAATCTGCCGTCGGCTGAAAACCCCGATAGTCAGGAAATATGCTTTATTGAAAACGAAACATATGCCGATTTTATAGAAAGAAACTTCTCTAAATCTAAAAAGGGCTGCTTTATCGGCCCTAAAGGCGAGGTTTTGGGAGAACATAAGGGAATTATGCACTATACCGTAGGTCAGAGAAAGGGACTTTCTCTATCCTATTCAGAGCCGATTTATGTTAAAAAAATTGACAGCGAATCGGGAAATGTTTTCTTATGCCGCAGCGGCGAAGAATATTTCTCAGGCGTTCGCCTAAAAGGTGTATTCCTCCCTCACCCGATAGAAAAAACCGAATTTAAAGCAAATGTTAAAATCCGCTATTCTGCTAAAACCTCAGAAGCTGAAATTAAGCTTTCGGGAGATACCGCTGAGGTTATATTTAAAGAGCCACAAAGAGCCTGCTGCCCTGGGCAGTCCGCCGTTTTCTATAGCGGCGATATTGTTATAGGCGGCGGCTTCATCAGCGAAAATATATAAATATGTCAGTCGATGAAACCTGACACAAATTAAAACAAAGGAGTCCCTAAAATTGAAAAAAACAACCAGTCTTACTATTAACGCCCTTATCGCGGCAGTTTATACCGTTTTAACGGTAGGCTTCCCCGTTTTCAGCTTCGGCGCAGTTCAGTTTCGCATAGGTGAAGCGCTCTGCCTTTTGCCCGCGGTTTATCCTCCGTCGATAATAGGAGTTTCGGTAGGTTGCTTTCTATCAAATATTTTAGGTGCCGCTATGGGTGCTAATCCCTTAGGCTTTATAGATTCGGTTGTAGGAACAGCCGCAACCTTTATTTCTTGTTTTATTCTTATGAAATTAGCGCCGAAAATAAAAAATACCGTTTTAAAAATTCTTTTGTACCCATTGCCTGCGGTAATTTTTAATGCCGTATTTATAGGCGGTGAATTAAGCTTCCTTTCTATGCCTTGGAGCCTTGCTGCCTTCTTAAGCTTTGCAGGAGCCGTCGCTTTAGGGGAAGCGGCAGTATGCTATACTCTCGGAAACCTATTGGTATTTTTATTAAAAGGCAGAATTATAAAGAGGTAATCTTTTATGTGGGAAAAGCTTTTTTTATATGATGAAATGCCGGAGCACGATACTGTCCCCGCGCTTAAACTAATTTCCTTTCCCTTTGCTTCAGATGCTTGGCGCCCGCTTTGTCAGCTCGGCTGCTTCTCTGTTAAAAATGAGGGACTTTATTTCCGCTTCAAGCCCTTTGAGGCTGTCCCTAAAAAGGGAGAAAGCGGGATTTTATCGGGAAGCGCGCTTTCAGTTTCTTTAGGCTTTCCAAACAAAAGCGATGTCCTTTATATCTCTGCCGATGGCTTTGGAAACATAGAGTTTTCTACTAAGGAAAAAAAGAAAATAACATGCCCCCCCTCGGTCGAAAAAATCAACCGCGGAGGCGACCAGCAGGGAGACTATTTCTCCCTCTTAATTAAAATCCCGTTCTCGCTTCTTTCGGAGATTTTCTCGGTTTCCTCTTTAAAAGAGGGCGATAAGATTCTTTGCAACGCTTTCTATACAATTTTGGAAAATAAAAGCTTATACCGCGAACATTTCGCTGCACTTTTCGATAATAAAAAGGATCAATCCCCCTTGGAAAAGCTTTATGACAGCGAAAACAGAAGCTTAATAACAGCTGTTGAATTTTATTAAAATTTTATACAAAAAAAGATTAAAAAAAGCTGCTTTTTTGGAAGAAAAAAGTGGCTTTTTCTATTGACTTTTAGAGCATTTTGTATTATAATGTGAATTGTAAAGTATTTCGGCTTTACATTTATTCGGAAAGGAGGCTTGCAAGTTGGCTAAGGACCTTAAAATTTCCCTGCTTCTCGATTTTTATGGCAATATGCTAACCGAGAAACAGCGCGATGTTCTCGATCTCTATTATAATGAAGACCTTTCTTTGGCAGAAATCGGCGAAAGCGCAAATATAACCCGTCAGGGCGTTCGCGATTCTATTAAAAGAGGCGAAGCCGTTTTATTAGAGCTTGAAGAAAAACTCGGTCTATGCGAAAAGACCGCTTCTCTTGACAACGAACTAAAAAAGATCTACGAACTTGCTTCAAAGATTGAATCATACAATAACAAGTACTTCTATTCCGCAGACATTTCTTCTCTTTCATCGGAGATAAAGGAATGCGCTGAGCGCTCTCTCAAACAAGACTGAAACGGAGTTGTATAGTTTGGCATTTGAAAGTTTATCCGAAAAGCTCTCTGCAGCCTTCAAGCGATTAAAATCCAAAGGAAGGCTAACCGAAGCAGATATAAAGGCTTCTATGCGCGAAATAAAGCTTTCCCTTTTGGAGGCCGATGTAAACTATAAGGTAGCAAAAAATTTCGTTGCCAACGTTTCTGAGAAATGTCTTGGTGCCGATGTTTTAGAAAGCCTTACCCCCGCGCAGCAGGTTATTAAGATTGTTAACGAAGAGCTTATAGCCTTAATGGGCGGAACGGAAAATGCGAAAATCAGATTTTCCTCTTCAGGACCGACCGTTATTATGATGTGCGGTCTTCAGGGCGCAGGTAAAACTACCCATTCTGCCAAGCTCGCTAAATACTTTTTAGATAGAAACCATCGTCCCCTGCTTGTCGCTTGTGATGTTTACCGTCCCGCGGCAATCGAGCAGCTTAAAATAGTAGGTGCGAAAGCGGGAGTTCCCGTCTTCGAAGAGGGCGCTATAGACCCTGTTAAAATCGCGAAGCACGCTCTGAGCCACGCTAAGGACTATGGCAACGATATAGTTATCTTAGATACCGCAGGTCGTCTTCATATCGACGAAGAGCTTATGAACGAGCTTCGCCGCATCAAAGCAGAGCTTAGCCCCAATGAGATAATCTTAGTTCTCGATGCTATGACAGGTCAGGATGCAGTTAATGTTGCTTCCTCTTTCGATAGCTCATTAGGGATCGATTCGGTTATCTTAACCAAGCTCGATGGCGATACCCGCGGCGGCGCCGCTTTATCGGTTTTAAGCGTAACCAATAAGCCCGTTAAGTTTGCGGGTGTAGGCGAAAAGATAGGCGATATCGAGCCTTTCCACCCCGACCGCATGGCTTCGAGAATTCTCGGAATGGGCGATATGCTTACCCTTATTGAAAAAGCGGAGAAGGACTTTGATGAAAAAGAGGCTCTTCGCCTTTCAAAAAAACTTAAAGAAAATAAATTCGATTTAAACGACCTGCTTTCTCAGATGCAACAGATAAAGAAAATGGGCTCTGTTAAAGATTTAATAAAAATGCTCCCCGGTGCGGGAAAGATTGATGAAAACGCGGTTGATGAGCGTCAGCTCTATGTTACCGAAGCTATTATCCTTTCTATGACTAAAAAGGAAAGAGAAAAGCCCGCTATTATCAATCCCTCTCGCAAGAAAAGAATTGCGGCGGGCAGCGGAACTACCGTAACCGATGTAAACAGGCTTTTGAAGCAGTATGAGCAGATGAGCAAAATGTTTAAGCAGATGAACGGTAAAAAAGGCAAAATGGGAAGATTTAACCCATCAATGTTCGGTATGTAATTTTGCATAGCAAATTTACTATATAAATATTTCATATCTTTGGAGGTGAAAAATATGGCAGTTAAAATCAGACTTCGCAGAATGGGTGCAAAGAAGAACCCTTTCTACAGAATCGTTGTAGCAGATTCAAGATTCCCGAGAGACGGAAGATTTATTGAAGAAATCGGTTATTACGATCCTATGGCTAATCCGTCGGTTGTTAAGGTTGATGCTGATAAAGCTAAAAACTGGATCTCTAACGGTGCTCAGCCTACTGATACCGTTAAAGTTCTTCTTAAAAAAGAGGGAGTACTTTAATCTTGTAACAAACGAAAGGACACTTTCAAAATGGATATGACCGGCCTTATTAAAGCAATGGCTGAAGGACTTGTTGATAACAAAGAAGCAGTTAACGTAACTGCTGACGAGCCCAATGAAAACGGCGTTATCGTTTATCATTTAAACGTAGCGAGCGAGGATATGGGCAGAGTTATCGGCAAAAAAGGCAGAATTGCGAAAGCTATGCGCTCCATTGTAAGAAGCGCCGCTATAAAAAACAATATGTCTGTCCTTGTCGAAATTGATTAATTTAAAAGGTTAAGCGGAGAAAGCGAAATGCTTTCTCCGCTTTTACTTTTCTTGACAATGCTTCTCCATAATAGTATAATTTAAAATAGAATTTTTGCAGTCGGAGGAGAAAAAATGGCTGATAATATAAAGCTCGAAGCTGAAATTTTTTTTAAAGAATATAATAAATTAAAAAGAAGATATCTAAACCTTTGCGGCCTCAGAGAAGAAAAATTAGGAGCTATAGGATATATCTCCTATGCCGTTTTGTTTATAGGAATTATGGCTATGGTAGCTATTCGCCTTTATGGTATAACCGATGCTATTATCTATATCATCTTAGGCGCTTTAACCGCCGCCGCGGCTATATATCTTATCGTAAATCAGGTTCGTATCGGTATCTATGAAAAAAAAGGCAGAAAAAAAAGAGATAGCGAGTTCGAAAAGGTTAAATCTGAATACCTAAAGCTTCAGGATAAGTATGATTACTATAAGGCTTTAAAAAAATGCGGCTATGATGAGAAAGCCTATGAAGAAAAAATAAAGGCTGAAAAAGCTGAAAAGGAAAAAGAAAGGCTCGAAAAAGCAAAAGAGATAGCCGCTAATAAAAAATTTGATGACAGCGTCTGCGTTTATTGCCATGGCGGAATTTGCGGTTTCGAGGGGGACCAAACGGTTTATTCTTTCAAATGCGATTATTCCTCTTGCCGCTGGAGAACAAGAAAATAAAAAATACCACAGATTCAAAAAATGAATCTGTGGTATTTTTTATTTTACCTCGAAATGCCTTTTAAGGCTATTTCGCAATATGTGCTTTGATTTTTTCAACTAATTCATCAGCGTCAACGCCGTGAACAGCGCAAGCGTCCTCAATAGATTCTCCTCTTGCAGAGGGGCAACCTAAGCAATGCATTCCCATT
>JAGBHD010000012.1 GCA_018110785.1 Oscillospiraceae bacterium | reverse complement strand
TAATGTGTTATAATGGTAGCGCGACCTGCCAGTTGCGCAAAAGAGACACATTAGGAGGACATTAAAATGAAAGAACAAAATAATGCCAGTTACAGTTTAGCACATACAAAATGGAATTGCAAATATCATATAGTGTTTGCCCCAAAATATAGACGAAAAATATTTTATGAAGAGAAAAGAGAAGGAATAAGAGAAATATTAAGGCAATTATGCAAATGGAAAGGTGTAGAAATAATAGAGGGAGAAGTATGTCCCGACCATATACATATATTGGTAAGCATACCACCCAAAATGAGTGTATCAGGCTTTATGGGATATTTGAAAGGCAAGAGTAGTTTGATGATTTTTCAAAAATATGGAAACATGAAGTTCGCATACCGAAATCGTGAATTTTGGTGCAAGGGATATTATGTGGATACGACAGGGAAAAACACAAAAGCGATAAAAGAATATATAGCAAACCAATTAAAAGAAGATAAGAATGCAGACCAATTAAGTATATTTGACCCGAGAGACCCGTTCAACGGGTAGCGAATAACCCTTTGCGCGGCTGGCAGGCCAATAAAAAACGCACGTGTGCGTTGCCAGTAATATTAGGGCTATGCCCGAAAATGAAATACCACCCGCTATGCGGGTGGATTTTTATTATATTTACTATTGACAATTTGGTCTATAGATGATAGACTAAAATTAAAGAAAGGTCTATTCGAAATAGACCGAAAGGAGGAAAAGCGTAATGAATGAAATGAAGTTAGGCGTTGTAGAATCTCATTTTGCCGATATAGTATGGGAGAGAGAGCCGATTGCTTCGGGAGAGCTTGTTGAGATTTGCAAAAATGAGCTTGGCTGGAAGAAATCTACAACATATACAGTATTAAAAAAACTGTGCGAAAAAGGAATCTTAAAAAACGAAGAGCATACCGTGTCTTCGATTATCTCTAAAGAAGATTTCTATGCAATCCAGAGCGAGCAGTTTGTTGAAGAAAATTTCAAAGGAACGCTTCCTGCATTCATTGCCGCTTTTACAAGACGAAAAAAGCTTACGGCTAAAGAGATTGCAGAAATACGCCGCATGATTGACGAATACGAGGGGGACTAATATGGAAGCTTTATTTCTGAAAATCTTAAACTTAAGCTTGCAGGCAAGTTGGATTGTGCTTGGCGTTATCCTGTTCAGACTTATATTTAGAAAAGCACCGAAATATATAAGAGGTATTTTGTGGTCAGTAGCCGCATTAAGGCTTGTTCTCCCTTTTTCTATTGAGAGCATAGTTAGCCTTATGCCCTCTAAAGAGGTTATCCCTGAAACGATAGTATATTCCCCTAACCCGCAGATAAACAGCGGTTTCGAGTCGGTTGATATTATTATAAATCCTATCATAACCGAAACATTTGCTCCAAATCCTATAAATAGCGTAAACCCGTTGCAGATAGTAAACTTCGTTTTGGCTTGTTTATGGCTTATCGGAATAGCGGTATTTCTTATTTATGGCGCAGTAAATTATATTTTGCTCTATAAAAGGGTGTCCGTGTCGCAGAATATCGGTGAGGGTGTATATATCTGCGATAAAATAAGAACTCCTTTTATATTAGGGATAATAAAGCCTAAAATATATCTTCCCTCTGATATAAAGGAAACTGAAAAAGGTTATGTAATAGCCCATGAAAGAGCGCATTTAAAAAGGCTCGACCATATCTTTAAGCCTTTAGGTTTTTTAATTCTTGCTGTATATTGGTTTAACCCGATAATCTGGCTCGGATATGTCCTTTTTTGCCGCGATATGGAGCTTGCCTGCGATGAAAAGGTCGTAAAAGATTTAACTGCCGAAGAAAAGAAAAGCTATTCGGAAACCCTTTTATCTTTCGGCCTTTCCGATGGAATAGCAAAAACCTTTTCGCCCGCTTTCGGTGAGATTGGAATTCGCGCAAGAATAAAAACCGTTTTAAACTATAAGAAGCCTGCATTTTGGGTAATTATAGTCGCGCTTCTTCTCGCCGCCGCATTAGCTGTAGGCTTCTTAACCGACCCCGTTTCTGGAAAAGAAGAAATTCCCGATGATACATCTTCTTCTGTGGATTCAAACGGAATAGACATAATAATTCCCTACAAGGAAAACTGGCAAGAGGATTATTTTACAGGAGAAGAAAACAAAGTAGTAGCTGTAAGCGGAAGAAATAAAAACATTAAAGCTTATTTTGTAGATTATAATATTCCGTATAGATATTCCGATATGATTTTTGAAGATGGCGAAAGGGTTATTATCAGAAATCTAAAATCGCCGATTTATGGTAGTAAAATTCCTGAAAAAATATATCTTTGCGACATAGATGGCGACCAAATAGATGAGATTATTCTACCGGATGCTTATTGGGTGAATGGTGGGTATTGCAGCTTAGTGTATAAAATAACCGATAATGGCTTTGAGGAATTTTTAAACACAAAAGATATCAGTGATTACGGTTATTATTTAGAGCCGAACACTCATAACGATAATCTTATAAACATCAAAAATAAATATGTAAATGAATATGATTATTTTAGCTCGCTATCTTCGAATAAGAAATATTTTTATGGTGAAGATGGAAAATTTAAGACCAATATTACGATAGAATATTCGGCTATAACAAATACAGATTTCCAGGATGTAAACGGTGATGGCATTTTAGAAATAATTATAGATAGATATGCGGTTGTCAGGGGTTGTCCAGCAGCTATTTTAACAAAAACAGCATTTAGTTATAACGGCGAAAAATTTGTTGTTATAGATGCACAGTACTCAAACTATTATAAAGAAGATATGACAAATGAATATAAGTATCTTGGAGAGAGTATTATTCAGGAAGATTTGCCGGCATTTGAAGAGGGTGATACCGTATTTGGAGAAAATTTCATATTCTGGTTTATAATAAATGAGTTATATGACATAAAAAATAGTATTGTTACACCATACTATCAGCCATATTTAGATGATGGAACGGTATATCCTGGAACATATAAAATACCAAAAAAACTCGTGCAAGAAGTAATAAAAGAAAACTTTGCGGTAGAAATATCTTCTGAGTCTACAAAGTATGATGACGGGGATTATTATAATATTTCTCCGGTTGGTTTTGGTCCGATGGTAAGTGTATCTTTGGAATCTCTCAATAAAGGTGGAGAAAATATGATAGTGGGTTATAAAATTGTATCAGTTCCCATGGTTGAAGGAACACCAGAAGAATTGGGTGAAATGGAAATAGCCATTGATAACGATGGAAAGGGAAAGGTTCTCTATTTCCGCCCGAAATATTATGAATAAAAAAATAAGACTGCCTCGGCAGTCTTATTTTTTATCTCTATTCCTATTTTGTTCCGAAGATTCTGTCGCCCGCATCGCCAAGACCGGGGAGAATATAACAATGGTCGTTTAACTGTCTGTCCTGAGCGGCGCAGATAACCTCAACATCAGGGTGAGCCTTTGTAAATGCATCGAGTCCTTCGGGTGCGGCGATAATGCATAAGAATTTAACGCTTCTGGGGCCAAATTTTTTGATCTTATCGACCGCATCGATAGCCGAGCCGCCTGTTGCAAGCATCGGGTCGAGAACGATAACATCGCGCATCGGTAAATCATCGGGCAGTTTGCAGTAATAATCAACGGGCTCGTGGGTTTCGGGGTCGCGATACATACCGATATGTCCAACCTTGGCGGTAGGAACTAAGCTCAAAACGCCGTCAACCATTCCAAGACCTGCTCTTAAAATCGGTACGAAAGCAAGATTTCTGCCTGCAATTTTTTTGCAAACTGCTTTTTCCATAGGTGTTTCGATAACAACATCTTCGAGCGGTAAATCTCTTGTTGCCTCATAGCACATAAGCATAGCAATTTCATTAACGAGTTCTCTGAATTGTTTTGTTCCTGTTCTTTTATCTCTTAAAATAGAAAGTTTGTGCTGAATAAGGGGGTGGTCCATAATAATAGGATTCATAAAACTATCTCCTTTTAAGCCGCGGGGGGCGGCATAATTTATTTAATATGAGCTTCCTCATAAGCGGAAATCAGATCAATTCTTGTTTTATGTCTTCCGCCCTCAAATTCGGTATGAAGGAATATATCTGTTATCATTTCAGAAAGTCCAGGGCCTAATGTTCTTCCGCCCATGCAGAGAATATTGGCGTCATTATGAAGTCGGGTATATTTAGCGCTGAAGCAATCGCTGCATAAAGCCGCGCGAATACCTTTAACCTTGTTTGCGGCAATTGAAATTCCAATTCCTGTTCCGCAGATTAAAATTCCTTTTTCAAAATTTCCCTTTGCAACCTCTTCGCAAACCTCAAAAGCCTTGTCAGGGTAGTTAACGCTTGTTTCGTCGTAAACCCCAAAATCCTTATATGGGATATTTTCTCTTTTGAGATAGGCGAGAATTTCCTCTTTCAGCTTATAACCGCCGTGGTCGCATCCAATAGCTATCATAAATCTACCTTCCTTCTTATTCTTTCTGCCTGCGGCAAGCGCAGATATTTGGGAACAAGGCTTTCAGCACCTATTCCCGTTTCTAAAGCTTTAGCGGCGGCAAAAGCAGCCGATGAAGCCCTTTGATACATTTTGTTTTCCGAAGAAAGCTTATATTCGGGACAAATTTCCTTTATAACATAAGCCCCGTCGCCGCAAAGTATTATGTTATCGTAAGAGAGAAGCTCTTCTTTAAGCTTTTCGGCAGAAATAGCCCTGTCCTCAGTAAGCCTTTCTATTCTGCCTGCCGATGCGCGGAAAATTGCGTTATAAACCTGTCCCTGACGGGCATCAAGGTTTGCAACAATAATTCCTTCTTCACCGAGAAAGTTATATGCGATAGCTTCGAGCGAAGAAATAGGAATGCAAAGCTTGTCCGCTCCTAAGGCTAACCCCTTAACTGCCGCAATTCCAATGCGAATTCCCGTAAACGAGCCTGGTCCGTTTGTAACAACGATAGCGGTTATATCGCTGATTTTAGTATCTGTAACGTTTAAAAGGTTTTCAACCATTTTCATTAAGGTTTGAGAATGGGTAAGCTTATTATTAACGAAAAATTCCCCTAAAACCTTGCCATCTGAAACAACCGCGGCAGAGGCAGAGCGCGAAGAAGAATCAATCGACAAAAATTTCATTATTTATTCTCCTTTCACGGTAATTTTTCGGGAATTTTCTCCCGTTTTTTCTATATTAACCGAAATATCACATTCGGGCAGATAATCGATAACATTTTCTGCCCATTCGATAGCTATAATAGAAGTATCGTCGAGGTAATCATAAAAACCGATAGAATAAAGCTCTTCTTCGGTATTTATCCGATACATATCGAAATGGTATAAATTTTTTTCGCCGCGGTATTCATGAACTAAATTAAAGGTAGGGCTGGTAGCTTCGGAGTTTATTTTGAGCCCCTTTAAAAGTCCGCCGACAAAGGCAGTCTTTCCCGCGCCGAGGTCGCCCTTTAAAAATATAAGCTCGCCGCCCGAAAGAGCTTCCCCCAATTTTTCGGCAACCGCCATCGTTTCATCTTTGCTGTCTGTAAGGAAAACGCGTTCCATAAATACCTGCTCCTATGTTGTTCTTAAAATAGTATATCACAATAAGACCTATTACGGCAAGAGATTTTAATTATTTGTCGAAAAAATTAAATAAACTTGCAAACTATATAGAATTTCAGTATAATGTATTAGTAAATTGAAAGGAGATAAATTATGGCTAATATCAGACCTTTTAAAGCACTTCGTTTTAATACCGAAAAGGCAGGAGATATAAAATCGCTATGCTGTCCGCCCTATGATATAGTATCTGAAGAGGAAAGGAAAGAGCTGCTTTCAGAAAATGAATATAATATAATTCGTTTGGAGCTGCCTATAGGCGAAAACCGCTATGAGGAAACGGGCAAAACCTTAAATAAATGGATAAATGATGATATTTTAAGAAAAGACGATACCGAAAGCTATTATGTATATAGAGAAGATTTCTCCGTAAACGGAAAAAATTATAGCTTTACAGGCTTTATGACCGAGCTTGAGGCTGTTCCTTTTTCCGAAGGAATAGTTTTGCCGCATGAGGAAACCTTATCCAAAGCGAAAAAGGATAGATTTGAGCTTTTCAAAGCAACTAATTGCAATTTCAGCCAGATTTATGCCCTTTATAATGATGACGACGCGGTAGATGAAATTTTAAAAGAAGTAACAGCCGCCCCCACCACCGTTTCTTTTACCGATAATAAAGGCGTTACCCATAGCTTGTGGATAATTAAGGATAACGAAACAAAAGAGAAATTAACGAGCCTTTTTGCTGATAAAAAGCTCTACATAGCAGACGGACACCATCGCTATGAAACCTCGGTAAACTATAAAAACTATCTCTATGAAAACGGTATTATATCCGAAAAGGAAGAGGGCGGAAACTTTGTTTTAACAATGCTCGTTTCAATGGAGAGCGACGGATTGGTGGTTTTTCCGACACATAGAATTGTAAGAGATTTATCGGACTTTTCCCGCGAGGAAATATTAAAATCCGCTTGTAATTCTTTCGAGATTTCCGATCTTTCTTCCGACAAGGTAGATGAAAGCTTAGAAAAGCTCTATCTTGACGGCAAAAAAGCCTTTGTTATGTATAGTAAAGGAAATTATGATTTGTTTGTCCTTCGCGATTTGTCTATTGCCAAAAAGCGCCACCCCCAAAACAGCGAAGCCTATTCGGGCCTCGATGTAACCGTTTTGCATTCTCTTTTGTTAGAAGATGTTTTCGGAATAGATAAAGAAAATATGGCAAATCAGAAAAATCTTATATATACTAAGGTTCGCGCCGAAGCCGAAGAGGCAGTAGATAAAGGGGAGGCTAACTGCGCCTTTATTTTAAACCCTACAAAGGTTTCGGAAATCAGAGATGTTGCCCTTGCAGGTGAAAAAATGCCGCAGAAATCAACCTATTTTTATCCGAAGCTTATAACAGGGCTTGTAATGAATAAATTTCGCGATTAGGAGATTTAAAGCGTGAAGCAGTTTATAGAAACAGGAAAGATAGTAGCCCCTTTTGGAATAAAGGGCGAGGTTAAAATTTATCCTTGGAGCGATACCCCTGAGGATTTAGCCACCCTGTCCCGCCTTTATATAAAAGGCGGAAGTCAGCTTATGGTAGTAGAGTCCGCTAAGGTGCATAAGGGAATGGTTATAGCAAAGTTTCAGGGCATCAGTACCGTTGAAGAAGCTGAAAAGCTTCGCAACTTTGTGGTTTATTTAAATCGAGAGGATATATCTCTCCCCAAAGGAGTGTATTTTTATACCGACCTTATCGGAATTAGCGTAATTGATGCCGATAGCGGGGAAGAATATGGAAAGCTTTCGGATATTTTCAAAGGCGGCTCAGGCGAGATTTATACGATAAAAAGGGATAACGGAAAGGAATTTATGCTTCCTGTTATTCCTGAAACTATAATCAGTACAGACATAGATAAAGGTATTTTAAAGGTGCGCCTTTTGAAAGGACTTTTAGATGATGAAAATTGAAATAGCAACCCTTTTTCCCGATATGTGCGAAAAGGTGTTGAGTGAAAGCATTATCGGCAGAGCGAGAAAAGCAGGGCTTGTCGAGATAGGCTGCCGAAATATCCGCGATTATACCCTCGATAAGCATAAAAAGGTTGATGATTCGCCCTATGGCGGCGGAATGGGTATGGTTATGATGGCAGATCCCGTTTACCGTTGCTATGAAGCGGTAGTAAAAGATATGGGAGAAAAGCCCTATGTTATATATATGTCCCCCGAAGGCAGGAAACTAACTCAGCAGATTTCAAAAGAATTCTTATCAAAAGAAAACCTTTTTATAATCTGCGGCCATTATGAGGGACTCGATGAAAGGGTAATCGAAGAGATAGTAGATGAGGAAATTTCTATCGGAGATTTCGTTTTAACGGGCGGTGAGCTTCCCGCGTTGGTTTTTGTTGACTCAGTTGTCAGAATGATAGATGGGGTTTTATCTTCGGAAGAATGCTTTACCGAAGAAAGCCATTACAGCGGTCTTTTAGAATATGCCCAATATACAAAACCCGCCGTTTGGCATGGAAAAGAGGTTCCCGAAGTTCTTCTTTCGGGGCATCATGAGAATATAAAAAAATACCGAGCTCGCGACGCTTTATCCAGAACCCGCAAAAAGCGCCCCGATATGTATAGAAAATATATGAGAAATAAGGATAAATAAAAAAGTTCTCTCGAAGCTTCGAGAGAACTTTTTTTAAAGCTTGAAATCGCTTTCCGAATATTCGGGAAGCTTTTTTATTCTTTTCGGGATTCGTTTAGTAGGATCGTATATGTATTTGCGGCAGGAATAAAACGGAGCAACGATTCCCTTATGTATGCAAAGCACCATCTTGCGGTCCTCGGTTATTTTTCCGCGCTCACAGTATTCGCAGGCGGGGTCAATATTTTTACCGAACAGTTTTTTTCCCATTTTTATTCTCCTTGCAAATTTCTTTTAAGGGGCAGTTAAAGCAAAGCGGATTTCTCGCTCTGCAATATTCTCTTCCGAAAAGAACAATTCTATGGCAAAAATCAGAAGAGGTTTCAGGGGTTAAAAGCTTTAAAAGGTCAAATTCAACCTTTTTAGGATCTGTATTTTCAGTAAGCCCTAAGCGCCCTGATATTCTTATGCAATGCGTATCTGTAACAACGGCGGGTTTCCCATAAACATCGCCCATTATAAGATTAGCGGTTTTTCTGCCGACACCGGGGAGAGTTAAAAGCTTTTCCAATGTATCGGGAACTTGTCCCTCATAATCGGAAATTATCTTTTCTGCCATTAGCTTGATATCTCTGGCCTTTGTCTTATAAAGTCCGCATGATTTAATGCAATCGGCTATATCTTCTTCTTTAGCTTCTTTAAAATCATAGACCGATTTATATTTAGAAAACAAATCCTTTGTAACAATATTAACCCTTTTATCGGTGCATTGAGCCGAAAGCCTTGTTGCAATAAGGAGCTGCAGCGGAGTTTCATAAGTAAGAGAGCATTCCGCATCGGGATAAAGCTTTTCTAAAAGCTTCTCTGCCTGCAAGGCAATATTTTTTTTAGAAAGTTTCATATTCTTCCCCTCTAAAAAATATTATACTAAAATAAATTTTAAAAATCAACAATTAGATGAGAAGAACAGAAATTTCCGGCATAGAATATAAAAAAGACTTAAATTCCGCTTAACTCTTTAGCCTTTTTAAAATAGTATGAATATCTCGCCTTTAAGGCGCGTATTTCATAAATCTGAGCTTCAATCAGCTTTTCGTCTGTAAGCAAATCAAAGCGCATCTGAGCATTTTCCAGTTCTTCAGCGGTGCGTCGTATTTCTTCTTTAACGTTTTCAAGGGATGTGTCCTTAGTTTCTTCAGGTGTTTTAAGTCCGATTTTAACAGCAAAAGCATCCATGGTAAAAATCTCCTTTCAGAGGTAAGTTTTGGCATATATAAAATATTTTATACAGAGGAGGAAGATAGTATGCGAAATGATGTAAATAGCTTTTATAAAAAGTATTGCAGAGTATTAGGGCAAAATATTGTTATAGAAGCTGCAAAAACAGGAGAAACTATAAAATACAGTTGTCCTAAAAAGGAAGTTTGTCCGAGCGAGGAATGCTGCTTAAAGCATCTTTTGGAATATAAATATGCTGAATACATATAGATTATTATTGAAAAATGAAAAATACTGTGATAGAATAAATCGGAAGGGTTTTTAAAGCCCTTCCGATAAAAATTATTTGAAGAGTAGACCAAGTGCGCGTTAAGTATCGAATGAACGGGGAGTTGTCGTTCGGGCGAAAGGGGAAACCCTGCGGTGCAGTGGTCGCATCCCGCTTCAGCCGTTCAAAGGAAATATATCCTTTCTTCTGCTGATAAAAGCGGAGGGGAGGTTTTTATTTTGGGAAAACAAAAAAAGATTATGTTAATTTGTATTGCGGCTTTATGCGCCGCATTATCAATTATTCTGGGTAAGGTTTTCGCATTTACATTGGTAACGCTCAGAATAAGCTTTGAAAGTCTGCCGATAATCCTTTGCAGTCTTCTTTTAGGGCCTGTAGCGGGAATGAGCGCAGGTCTTATTGCCGATTTAGTAGGCTGTTTGCTCGTTGGATATACAATAAATCCTATAATAACTCTCGGCTGTGCTCTTATGGGACTTTTCCCTTGGCTTATAAAAAAATATGTGTCGGGCAAAAAAGGTATTTTTATATCGGTTATAGCTTCTCATTTTATCTGCTCTGTAGGTATAAAAACCGTAGGACTTCTTTATTACTACGGCGGAGGTTTCCCCGTAGTTTTAACAAGGCTTGTAACATATATCGCGATCTCCGCCGTAGAAAGCTATCTTGTATATCTTGTTTATACGGCGCTTGGCAAAAGGATTATAAAGAAATGAATTATAACGAAGCTTTAGAATATATCCATAAAATTTCTTCCTTGGGAAGCCGCCCCGGGCTTTCAAGAATAACCGAGCTGCTTTTAAGGCTGGAAAATCCCGAAAAAAGCTTAAAATTTGTTCAGGTTGCAGGAACTAACGGTAAAGGCTCGGTTTCCTCGATGCTCTGCGAGATTTTATCTGAAGCGGGATATAAGGTAGGGCTTTATACCTCTCCCTTTATTCTTTCCTTTAATGAGCGTATCCGTATTGGAAAAGAAAATATTCCCGATGAAGCGTTAGCTGAAATTACCGAGCTTGTAGCAGAAAAAGCCGATAAAATGGCAGACCACCCAACCGAGTTTGAGCTTATAACAGCTATCGCTTTGGAGTATTATAAGCGCGAAGAATGCGATGTAGTTATCTTAGAAGCGGGTATGGGCGGAAGATATGATGCAACCAATGCTGTAGAAAACACCTTGCTCTCGGTTATAACGGGAGTGTCCTTAGACCATACGGATTATTTAGGAGATACCGTCGAAAAAATAGCCGCCGAAAAAGCGGGCATTATAAAAAATAAAGCCCCCGTTATCTTTGGAGGTGTAGATATAGCGGCTGAAAAGGTAATAAGAGAAGAAGCCGAAAAGCTTGGTTGTAATTTCTTAAAGCCCGATAGAAATGCTTTAAAAAATGTATCTGTAACCCCAAAAGGAACTATTCTTTCATATAAAAATTATAAGGATATAAAGCTCTCGCTCATAGGCACATATCAGCCCTTTAATGCGATAGTCGCGATAGAAGCGGCTGAAATATTAAAAAATATAGGCTTCAAGGTTTCGGAAGATAATATCAGAAATGCTCTCGGGAAAGTGAGCTGGGCGGCAAGAATGGAAAAAATATGCGATAATCCGCTGATTTATTACGATGGAGGACATAACCGCGAAGGGGTAGAAGCCGCTGTAGAAAGCGCGAAAACAATTTTCGGGAATCAAAAGCTCTATGTAATAAGCGGCGTTATGAGAGATAAGGAATATCAGTTTATCGCAGAAAAACTCTCCTCTATAGCAAAAAAAGTGTTTACAGTAACTCCTGAAAATCCCCGCGCTCTTGATTCTAAGGAATATAAAGAAGCCTTTAAGGTAGATGCCGAAAGCTTTGATTCTATAGAAGACGGAGTAAAAGCGGCAATAAAATCCGCCAAACTCAGCGGTACGCCAATTTTAGTTTCAGGTTCACTTTATATGTATGCCGATATAAAATCGGCAGTAAATAACTGCAAATAAAACAAAGACCTCATTGGGATTTTCTTCCCAATGAGGTCTTTGTTTTATTTTTCCAAATCTTCTTCTAATTTTATAATAACGGTGCTCATTTTAAGATTAAGAGCACCGCATATTCTGTAAAATGTTTCTAAAGTTGGTTTTCGCTCTCCTCGTTCAATTGCGCTTAAGTGGCTTCTTCCTATATCGGCAAGACCACTTAAAACTTCTTGCGACATACCTCGCTGCTTCCTGAAAGAAGCAATAACTTTTCCAACCTTTTGAGAATCCAGCATAGGAATATACATATTCTCACCTCTATTATATATTCTATTCTAAGATGGCAAAACTATTGAATACATATGTTGACAATTGAATACTTATGTGTTAAAATAAATTTTATAAAGAAGAAAGGGGTCTTTTTATATGTATTTAGGCATAAAAACATTAATATAGTATCTAATTGTGAAAAAAATGTTGACAACATTTTTACAAAGTAGTACAATATTAACAAGAATTATAGTTGGGCGGATAGCATTAATTGCTCAGATTGAGTATTAAAGGGCGTGCATCAGCTTCCCGCTCTGCCTTAATTAATTATTAGGAGGACATGACGATGAGAAAAACATTTAAACGCGGCTTTACCATTGTTGAGCTCGTAATCGTTATTGCTGTTATAGCTATTTTAGCAGCAGTGTTAATCCCTACCTTTTCGAGTCTCATCAAAAAAGCCAACATGTCTGCAGATATGCAGATAGTTCAGCAGATGAACGTTATTCTTTCAGCTGACGAAGCAGTTGATGGAAAACCCGCTCAGGTTGCTGAAGCAAAGGATATTCTTGAAGAGAATGGTATTACAGACTTTACTCCGCTTGATTCCAATAATGTTTATTATTGGACAGGAGCAGACAACAGGGTTATGCTTTGGGAGAAAAACGAAGAAGACCCTGCGACAGGTGCTGTTACATATCCTAACGACCTGAAAAAGAAGTATAAAACTGTTACAACCCCGTCTAACGACTGGGCAGACCTTGCAGGCGAATATGCAATTCAGGTAGTTACCCCTGCTGAAGGTCAAACATTACGTGCGGCATTGCTTGAAACTGTGCAAAATTCAGAAGATAAAGCTATTCTGCAGTTGCCCAAAAATGAAATTCTTGATTTAGGCGCAGGTGGATTATATTTCCTTGGTAACTATATGACCATGAATGGTGGAACAGGAAAAGATATTACTATCGACTTAAACGGTGGTACGCTTGTTAGTAAAACACCTCATTCTAATGGATATTATTATGATCTTACAGTTCCTACAAACGGAACATTAGAATTGGTTAATGGTAAAATTGATATTGCTATGGACGACACTCCCGGCGGAGCTTATACTGCTATAGGTGTAGAAACAGGCGGTCATCTTATTTTAAGAGATGTTGAATATACAGCCGATTGTTCCGGTATTTATCCTTCCGGTGATGCGGCTGAGGTTGTAATTGAAGACTGTGTTATCAATTGTGCAGGTCCATATGTTATTGCAACAAACAATAGATTTTCAGACAATATCCGTATAGATGTATCTAATTCCGAATTAAAGGCTGATAGCTGTGCAGTTTTAGTAAACGTACCTTCCGATGTTCATATTACAGATTGTGAGCTCGAAGGTTCTGGTTGGGGTCTGTTCTTGCGTTCCGGTCATGCTGTAGTAGAGAATACAACAATTAAAACTACAGATGGAGATACCGGACCTGTTGGTACAGGCAAAAGCCATAGCCCCGGACTTAATACATCTTGTGAATATTTCAACTATAATCAGTCTGCTGCTGATATTCCTTATTGGGGTTCAGGTTGTCAGATTCCTTATGCTCCTTTGGTCATCGGAGATTATAGCAAGCATGATGCATATAATCACGATACCGATTGCCAGCTTATAAATGTTAAGCTTGTTTCCGCAAATACCGAAAATGTACCTGATGTTATATTAGCGGCTAGATCTATTGGCAAAGATGTAGTGTTCAATTATGATGATGCTAGTACGGTTGGTAAAACTGTTGTTTATGGAACAGGTTATGTTCGTGAAGCTGTAGATCATACCTTCGTACACAGCGGAACAATCGTTGTTAACGGCGAGGCTAAATCTGTAGAATAAATTCGCATTACCTTTTGTTAGTTTCCGCGGCTTTTCGTAAAGAGAAGCCGCGGGGAATATAAATTAAAACCGTTTTAGGATTATAAATTGTTCCGAGTGCGGTTTATTATTCTAACGGTTAAAGTCTTAAACATATTTATAAAATTTAAATTATTAAGGAGAGATTCAATTATGAAAAAGAATTCTCGTAAAGGCTTTACTATCGTAGAGCTCGTAATCGTTATTGCTGTTATTGCAATTCTTGCTGCTGTTTTAATTCCTACCTTCTCCGGTATCATTAAAAAGGCTCAGGATTCCAAGGTTGTTCAGGAAGCTAACGCTGCTTACAAAATGTATGTAGCTGCAGTTGATTATGTTGAAGGCGAAACCGCTCTTCAGGATTTCGTTATCAAGGTTGACGACAAGTATGTTGCAGTTAAAGATGCTCAGATGGACGACACCATCTATGATTCTGCTGACAACGCTGCTACTGCTGCTGGCTGCGCTGACGTTGAAAATACTGATGCTTCGGTAGAAGGTTATGCTGAGTATGACTACTACATTGTTGAGAAAACCGGCGAAACTGCACCTGCTACAGGAGCAACATTCGCTTAATAATCCTGTTTATGAGTTAGTATAAACACTCGGAAGAACAAAACACCGCAACTCCTTTTGGGGTGTTGCGGTGTTCTTTGTTAAATAACTAAATAAGGGGGAATAGACCGATGGGACTTAAAAGGTTATCTATAGATAAGATGAAAAAAGGCTTTTCTATTGCAGAGCTATGTATCGTTTTAGCTCTGGTTACCATTATTTCTTTATCGGTTGTTTCTTTTTCTTCCTTAGTAAGCGCGCGTAGTAAAATGGCGGCGCAGCGCTTAAATGCAATACAAGAGCTAACCCTTACAGAATCTCTTTTAGAAGATTGGACTAATGCTTTAATGTCTTATGATGCCGAAATTTCGGCAAATTCCTCCTCGCTTGTTGCTGAAAAGGGAGAGGAACGGTATTCGGCATATAAAAGCGGTAATAAATTTATAGCATCCCTGCCTGACGGAAAATCTATGTCGGCAGATGTTGAATATCTTACTAAGCTTGAGTTTGAAGAATTAACAAATGCAGAAAACGAAATGTTTTTATGCAAAGCCACCTATTTGATAAACGAAAAAGAAAAAGAATATATTTTTTGCTTAAAATCTCATATCGGAGAAACCTTTGAAGTTGTAGAAACGGGGGAGAGCGAATGAAAAATAAGAGGGTTAAAAAATTACCTGCTCATCTCCGAGGAATTACAATAGCGGAAACAGTTATAGCTATAGCGGTTATAAGTATTGTCAGCGTAGCTGTAACAACAACGGCGCTAATTTCCGCTAATGTTGAAAACAAAACAATTGTTAGCTTAGAGGCGGCAAATTCCGCCGAAAACGCTATAGAGTGTTTCAGATTCTCAGATAGCGAAGAAAATTTTGCAAACACTCTTAAAAAAACGGCAGACTATAAAAAGAAATCAAACGGTGTATATATTATGGAAACCGACGACTATAAAGTTACCATAATTGTAGATTATTCCGATATTTCTGCCCCTTCATTTGAATATAACGCTGTTGACAAAAACGGCGATACAATACAAAGCTTTACCTACCCTTATAAAATTGAAGCTGGGGGTGGAAGCGAATGAAACTTAAAAGTATAAAAAAATGCCGCAAGGGTGCGGCAATGGAAATGGCGCTTGTAATGCTTTTGGTAGTCTTTTCATTTTCGATTGTATTGTTAACAGTATCGCTTTTGCTTAGCGAGAAAAGAGGAGAAATCGAAAAATCATTAAAAGAAGAGATTATAGCGGAGCAAATAGGCAAGAGCTTTTGTGATAATGTCGGGGGTGATGGCTCTTGGATTTCAGCCTATCCCGATTATGAAATTCTTGAAGAGGATTTGAATCTTACAGTTAAAGACGAAGATGGAAAGCTTCTGCTTACGGTTGTTCTTACTATGGAAGATGGAAAATATACCGTTGAAAAATGGAGCAAAAGCTGAGAGGAGAAAATAGAAATGTATGAATCGCTGATGTCGGCGGCAATTGCAATAAATACGGATAGTGAAACCGTTCGCTTTTTCGACATATCGAATGGTATCGGACAAAAGGATACTATGCTTGGAAACTATCGTGCGCGTCCCTTTGACGATGAGTTTTTTCAAAAACTCGATAGGGGAATAAAGGCTTATAAGCTGAAAAATCCCGTAGCTCAGTTTTCCAAGGTTTCGCTTATTTTGCCTAACCATGTTTTTTTAACCGATACAATAAAGATACCCGCCCTTAATAAAAGAGCTATGGAGCAATCTTTAGATCTTGCTTTCGGTGCGATATATAAAAACAGAAACGACCTTAAATATAAAACATATGTTTTAACCCAAAATAAGCAGTTTTCAATTTATGGAGTAGTTGGTATCAGAAAAGATCTATTAGAAAAAATAGGAAAAGTTTGCTCGGAGAATGAAATTGATGTTCAAAGCATAACCTTTGCTTCCAATGCTTCGGCTAATGCGGCTATTGCTTTAAATCAAAAGCTGAAAGCTGCAAATTTTCTCTTGCTTGACATTAAGGAAAATGAAGCGCAGTATGCTTTCGTTAACAAAGGAAGAACAGTAGGATATTATTCTCTTCCCTTTGGACATTCGATTTTGTATAAATCCCGACTTGCCGCAGAGGATCTCTTATTCGACCATACAAGCGCCGAATTGCTTGTTCTTAATGCTAAAGAAAAGGCAAAAGCAAAGCAAATAACGATGATGGGCGAAGAAATTATGACCGATGCCGATGCGATAGAAGTTGCAAAGGAAGAAAATTCTTATAATTCCGAAGATGCTCCGATTTTCCCATCAGAAAATACATATGATGGTAAAAAAGCTGCGCGAAAGCTTCCTAAGTTTATGCAAAGAGAACTTCCAACCGACCGAGAGGGCTTTTTATATGAGAATTTCAGAATTTTCGTTAAATGGACATTAGACCTTCTTGCAAATAATCCCTCTATAACCTCTTTAGGAGCTATAGATACGGTTTATGTTAATATGCCAAGCGAATATGCATTCCTTTTGGATAAGCTTAATGAGGAAAAAGAAGAAAACAAGGTTATTTTTGAGGCGCTTGTTTCAGATGGTATCAGCAACCCGCTATATGAACAAGCAGATGAACTTGAGCTGTTTGGTGCTCTTCATACAAGCCTATATAATAAAATGAACAATTTTTAATTTGAAATGAGAATATAATGACTGAAGAATTATTTTTAAAGCTATGTATATATATTATTGGCGGAATTTTAGGATTGTGCGTCGGTAGCTTTCTCAATGTTGTAATATATCGGCTTCCGAATAATATGAGTCTTGCATCTCCTCCCTCGCATTGTACAGCCTGCGATTACAGCCTCAAATGGTATGATAATATACCTGTCCTTTCCTATCTTTTCCTTGGCGGAAAATGCAGAAAATGCAAAACTAAAATATCTCCGCGCTATATGATAGTAGAGCTTGCTAATGCAGTTTTTTGGTTGCTTTCTATTGCGATTTTTTGGAATATAAGCATTATTTATGCCTGCGCTATGGCAATTGTTTCATCGGTGCTTATTTGCATATTCTTTATTGATTTAGAGCATATGCTTATCTTCAACCGCTTTACGCTTATTGTAGCCCTCGGCGGTATTGTCGCAATGTTTTTCGATACAAAAACAGTATGGTACGATCATATTATAGGCGCAGTTTCAGGCGGACTTATTTTCCTTGGTGTTTATTATGGAGCTTTATTAGTTCTCAAAAAAGAAGGACTTGGCTTTGGTGATGTTAAATATGCGGCAGCGGCGGGTTTGCTGTTAGGTTGGCAAAAATTCATTTTGGCAATTTTAATAGCTTCCGTTGTAGGCTCGATTGTTATGATAATTTTAAATAGAATATCAGATGCCGAAAAGCAAAAAGAATATCCCTTTGGGCCTTATCTCGCAGTAGCAACGCTTATAGCAATGTTTTTCGGGAATATCATTGTTTCGTGGTATATCGAGTTTGTGCGCGGCGCGCTGATGTAAAGAAAGGAGCAAATAATTTTGCAGAAATTCAAATATACGGCGGTAAATTTGGAAAATAAGAAAATCAAAGGTATTTTTATTGCCAATAATGAAGATGATTTAGCCCAGCAGCTTGCCAGACAAAGCTTGTTTCTTGTATCCGCAAGACCATATTCGGGTGCAACCCCATCAGCATTTTTCACTCTTGGTACAGGAAAGGTTCCTATTGCAGAGCTTAATACCTTTTGCCGTCAGTTTGCAATAATGCTCAATACTCATATTCCGATTCTCGATTGTTTGGATATTTTAAAGGTTCAACCATTTTCGAGATATTTTAAAAATATAATTACTGTAATATATGAAGACGTTCAATCAGGGATGATGCTTTATGAAGCCCTTAATAAGCATGCAAAAGTGTTTCCCGATTTTTTCCGCAGTATGATAAATATCGGAGAGTTGAGCGGAAAGCTTGATATAGTTTTAACCGCACTCGCCGATTATTATGAAACCGATACGGGGCTTAAAAGAAAAGTAAAAAGCGCTTTATCATATCCCGCGCTTTTAGCCTGTATGACGGTTGCAATTGTCGTATTGATGATGCTGTTTGTAGTTCCTACATTCCGAGAAACCTTAGATGAATTAAATGTTGAGGTAACGGGGCTTACGGCGGCTATATTCTTTATTTCAGATTTCATGTTGGCGAATTGGCTTTATATATTGGCAGTTATCGTTGTTATAGGCTTAGTATTAGTTTTATTTATGAGTACTGAAGTCGGAAAATACATATTAGATGTGTTAAAGCTGAATATCCCCATTATAAAAACAGTACAGATAAATATGATAACCTCGCGTTTTGCCCGTGCCTTTGCGCTTTTGCTCTCCAGCGGTATGGATCTAAACGAAGCAATGTATGCAACCGAAATTGTTATTGGTAACAGATATCTTACCAAAAAATTTCATCAGGCAACCGAGGCTGTCCGAGGTGGTATGTCGCTTACAAATGCTTTCGAAAGCTATAAGCTATTCCCTCCGATGATGATTCAAATGGTAACGATTGGTGAAAAAACAAATGAACTTGACGATGTTTTGATGCGCTCTTGCAAATTTTTTGATGCACAGGTTGAAACCTCTCTTAATTCAATGACTAATAAAATTCAGCCTATTATGCTTTGTATTATGGGCGCAGTTATCGGAACGCTTTTTGTGGCGATATATTCGCCAATGCTTTCCATTATGAATGGACTTCAAGTATAAAAAGGGTGATAAAACGTGAATACAAACTATGAATTATTGCAGTTTTATGTGTATAAAAAGTTAGTTAAGCGAAAAGATGTTGATGAAATTCTTGCTGAATGTAATCGACTTAATGTTGGTGTGCGCGACTATCTTTTGGCTAAAGAAGTTGTAACTGAAATAATGGAGCTGGAGGCATTAGCAGAGTATTACTGTATGCCCTATGTCGAGATCGATATGCTCGATATAGATAAAGAGCTTTTTGATCTATTTACCTTCGATTTTATGAAGAAGCATAAGATAATTCCTATTAGCTTTGATAAAAACGGTTTGCTTCTCGTTGCAACCGCAAAACCTCTTGATAGCCATACGATATCGGCACTGTCTGTTCAGTTTGGCGGTAAATGCGATTACATATTAGTCCCGCCTGTTCAGATAGATAGATATGTAGATTCAATAGCGGCGGTTATTTCAACAACAGAAGCTCTCAACGACCTAAATACCGAAAAGGCAGAAAAACAGCTTAGATTTTTGCAAAAAGGTGCTCAGAGCGCAGAAAGCGATAGCGATGTTATCAATAATCCTGCCGTTAGATTAGTAGATTCTATTATAAAAGAGGCTATTCCCTATAGAGCCAGCGATATTCATATAGAGCCTTTTGAAAAGATTGTTAAGGTTAGATATCGTATCGACGGGGATTTGCAGAATCGTGCAGAATTTCCGATTGAAGCCTATTCGGCTATATGCGCTCGATTAAAAATTATGTCAGGTCTTAATATCGCAGAGCGCAGAGTTCCGCAAGACGGTCGTATCAATATGATTATCGGCGGCAAAGAGTTTGATTTCCGTGTTTCAACCTTGCCAACGGTATTCGGAGAAAAATTTGTTATCCGTGTACTTGATAAAACCTCTTTCCATTTTACAAGAGCGGATCTTGGTTTTACCGAGGCTGAAAATGTTGTTGTAGATAAAATGCTTGCCCGTCCGCATGGTATTATTTTGCTAACAGGTCCTACGGGCTGCGGTAAGTCAACAACCCTTTATTCCTTCTTAAAAGAGGTAAATAACCCAACGGTTAATATTGTTACCGTAGAAGACCCCGTCGAGCTTACGATGCCGGGCATAAACCAAACTCAGGTTAATACCAAAGCAAATATGACCTTTGCGGCGGCTCTTCGTTCTATTCTCCGTCAGGACCCCGATATTATTATGATAGGCGAGATACGAGATGAAGAAACAGCGGAAATAGCGGTACGTTCCGCTATTACAGGACATATTGTTTTCAGCACCCTTCATACAAACGATGCGCCGGGAGCAATTCTCCGCTTAGAAGATATGGGCGTTGATAACTATTTGGTTGCTGATGCGCTTGTTGGTGTTATCGCACAGCGCTTGGTAAAACGCCTTTGCCCCGCGTGTAAAAAGAAAGGAAGAACTAACGCCAAAGAGATGGAAATCCTCGGTATTACCGAGCCGATAAGTATTGCAAGACCTCAGGGCTGTCAGTTCTGCAATAATACGGGTTATAAAGGAAGAATAGCCGTTCATGAGGTTATGTATATGAACGATGCTATGAAGAATGCCGCAATGAATGAGAGAAATCTTGATGTTCTTCGCAAGCTTGCGGTTGAAAACGGTATGACTCCTCTTTGGAAATCCTGCCGCAGTTTGGTATTCAAAGGCATTACCAGCCTTCAAGAACTTATGACATTAAATGTTGAATAATGAAAGGAGATGTTGATATGAGCGAAACTAATACAATAACCAAGGAAGCGGTAGAAGAAAAGGTTAATGAAACAGAAAGCAAAAATGCAAAGTATGTTGACAACCGTCTTGCATGGGGATTGATTATTGGTACTTTTGCAATAAGCATAGCTGTTGCTCTTATTGTAATTTTATCTATATAAATCCCAAACAGTTGTTCGAGAAACGATATTAAAGCTCTTAATATCGTTTCTCTCTCAGCTATAAATAATTACGAATTTGCAATGTGAAATATCAGGGAGGAAATAGTATATGGCGAAGCAGCATTTATATTCTCGCGTTCCGGCGAAGGTTAGTATGTATAACCGTTCCGACGGATTTGATACCTTTGCGCATTCTGAGGGTTTGTCGCGGGAATTTATAGAGCGTGAGTTATCCGCTGTATATGAAAATAAGCTTGGCAAAAATGATGCGGAGGCTGTTAGAAAGGGTTTAATGCCTAAGGTATATAGCCAGTGCGTCTTGCGAAGCGGCGATTTTACTCAAACTGCTATAACCTATCTGCCGCTTGACTATACAGGCGAAAGAAGTGCATACCTCGCGCATACTTTAATTCTCAGTGATGAAGAGAAAGAAAGTCTTATGCATAGCAAAAATAATGCTATCTTTAATCCCGATATGTTTATATCTGATATTTCGCGTTTTGATATTACGTCTGCTTCTTCATCGGCAGATAATAAATATCCTGAATTAGAATATAAGCCGTTATCAGCGCCAAATGCAGAAAAGCTTTTAAATCGCTACCGCCCCGATACGGTAAAAAGCTTTATCTATGCGGTTTTGGCTGTGCTTTGTGCTAAGGGTAAGCCGGTTTATTTTAAATTGGATTATCCCGATGCCGAAATTTCTGGGAAAAACCTTGAATTTATATCTGTTATAAATTCAATTCTGCCATATCATTTAAGGTCGCGCCTATCCTTTTCAAGCTATATTACAGATGCGGCGCAGTATCCTCTTGCCAAAATTAAAGGAATGTCAGAGCATTGTCCTGAGATACATTCCTCTAAGAGTGTGTTTTTCGATTTTCATACCGATTTGATTGTCGGTTTACCATCTGAAGAAGAAATTTCAAGCTTACCGATTGCGTTTTTCTATTCTTTATTAAAAAATATCTCTATCCGTGATGAGTTTTTATCCTTTGTAGATAATGCAGTTAAGGAAAACCCTGCTCTCGAAAAAACTAATTTTAAAATCTTATCCGATTTGGTGTTTTTGTTCCTCGGAGCAAGCGGTTTGTTTGAGGAAAAGGAAATTCTTCCGAATGACAATAAGGTTTATGATTTTCTTTGTATATATGAAAAATATCGTAAAACATTAAGCGAAGAATACCGCCGAAATGCTTATAAATGTCTTGCGCGCTATCCTAAGCGGCATGAGGCTATTCCTAAAAACATTCTTGCAAAACTGTCGCGTCTGTATCCAAGTGAGCTTGATTCGGCTAAAAGAGTAGCTATGAATTCAGTTCTTGAGCTTATTCATACCGATATTATGCGCGATAAGCTTTTCACCTTTGTTAAAAATAATTATATAGGTGAAGATGAAGCTACCCGCGCTACGATCCATGCTGATTTATGCAGGGTGTTTTACGGCGGATTTTTGCAACCGCAGATTTTATCCTTCTTTTTTGAGCATTTCTTAAATGAGCCCGAATCTACGCAGGATGCAGTTTTTGAAAAACTGATGCTTACAATTCGCACCGAGTCAATACAGGAAAAAATAGTTGATTTTATCCGAGATAATTATGATTTGCTTTCGTTAAAGCATAAAAGGTCTTTTTACGATACATTTTTTGAAATGTTGCCCGAGTGCGATAAGCTCTCTTCCTTGCTTATTGATTTAGCAAATGCCCATATTGCAAACGAGAATTATGAAATGAAAGAGCAGTTTGCAAGTAAACTAATAACTGCTTTAAAATCAGACTTGCGAAAAACAGAGCCTCAGCTTTTGCCTCTGCTTTGCAAAAATCAAGGCTTTTGCCGAGATATAGTTCTTGCTTTAATCCTTGAAGAGCAGGGCCAAAAGAAGCTATATTCCGAGTATCTTAAATTTATCTCTAAAAAAACAATACTCGAAAAAACAGAAGAATTGATACAATTATTTTCTATAAAAGCTAATGCAGAAGAAGCTGCTTATCAAAGGGTGCTTCAATCTCTTCGCCAAATATTCGCATATAACGGAGGCCGTGCAAGTCTTTATGATTGGCTTGAAGCCGAACGTATGGTAAGCTCTGATATGGTCGACAAAAAGCTGGCAGAAGCCTTGATGGATAATGTTATAAGGTCGGCAATTGCAAATTCGCTTACTGATGTGTTTAATGTATCTCTTGGAGATAGCGGTTTAGAAACAGTGGAAGAATACATAAAAACAGCGTCTTATTTAGAGGGATGTGAGCAGTATAATATATTAAAAACTTTCTTGCAGCTAAAAAAGGCTGCCTTGAAAAATGATGTTAAGAAATTTTTTAAATATCTAAGTCTGCTTATAAATGCAGATGTCCGTAAAAATATAGCAGAATATATAAAAACGGCAATATTATCTCAGAAAGATATCGGCGCTGAACAAGCTGTTTTATATGATATAGGCATTTCTGTTTTGAAAAACAATAGGTTGCTTATGGATACAACCTATCCTAATTGCAAAAGGCTGTATGTAAAACAGATAACCGATAAATACGGAGCACAGACAAATGCAACCAAGGTCTCTGCCGAAGCGGCAATTGTTGCGGCGGAAAGGCTTATCTCTGTAATAAAAGAAGCCTGTGTCATAAATCCAACCTTTTTAGAGATGCTCTCTGAGGACCAACTTCCGCTTGAAATGTTTTTAGCAAATTGCTATTCTGATTATGGTAAAAATGCTGATAAGTGGATTATAAATCATCTTGGCGATGCCCCCGAAGCATTGATAACAATAATGAAGCAATCTCTAAGCCGTACAAAACCTAAAAGCAAGAGTTTGTTTTCCAAAATTTTCAGCAAAAAATAATATCAAACTATTTGAAAGGCTAAAACAGTGTGGTATATAACTACAGCGCTGTATACTCCGAATAATAGATAAACTACTTTTTTAGCTTTGGGACGAAGCTTTAGTAAATATCCGAGCAAAAGAAAAAGACCACCTACAACAAATATTTTAACAAATCCGCCTAAATCGTTCTCAAATAGCCATCTGCCTATCGGATTTGCTTCAATTTCGATGCCATAGCTGTTTACCCAATGCAGCGTAAAAAGATAGTCTGCAATATTAAGAATATATGTCAGAAACAAAATTATCATAAGAATTTACCTCAGATGAAATTTTATGTTTCTATTTTCTCATCTTAATTCAGAATTTATGCGCTTGAATTTTGCGGGTTTTATTTAAAGCATTAGTGTTAAAATAAAAATCGGCAGGTACAAAATTGATATGCACCCCAAAAGTGTCTAACTTTTGAGGTGCATATCAAATTGTACCTGCCAATTTTTTATATTTATTATTAAACATTAAAGCGGAAGAGGCAAATGTCGCCGTCTTTCATAATATATTCCTTGCCTTCGCTGCGAACAAGACCTTTTTCTTTAGCGGCATTCATGCTGCCCGAAGCCTTTAAATCATCAAAGGCAACAACCTCTGCGCGGATAAAGCCTTTCTCAAAATCGGAATGTATCTTTCCTGCGGCGGCGGGTGCCTTAGTTCCGTTGGTTATTGTCCAAGCGCGAACCTCTTCGGGTCCTGCTGTTAAGAAAGAGATAAGCCCTAAAACGGCATATCCTTTCTTTATAATTCTGTTAAGTCCCGATTCTTCTAAATGAAGCTCGGATAAAAACATTTCCTTTTCTTCGTCGTCCATCGAGGAAATCTCTTCCTCAAGCTTCGCGCAAACGGGAAGTACGCTTGAGCGTTCTTCCTCGGCGAATTTTATCAGCTCTTGATAGTTTTTGTTGTTCTCAATTCCGCCCATAAAATCATCTTCCGAAAGATTAGCCGCATAAATAACGGGCATTGCCGAAAGAAGCGGAACAGTAGAAAGAATTTCAGCTTCGGATTCATCTGTGCTGAGGCTTCTTGCGGGTTTTCCGTTTTCCAAATGCTCTTTCAGCCTTTTAAATAAATCAAGCTCTCCTTGATATTTTTTATCACCCTTTAAAAGCTTTGCGGTTTTATCAATTCTTCTGTCAAGAATTTCAATATCCGAGAAAATAAGCTCTAAATTTATGGTTTCAATATCTCTTATAGGATTAATATTTCCGTCAACGTGAATTATCTCGTCATCCTCAAAACATCTAACAACATGAACAATCGCATCAACCTCACGAATATTGGAAAGGAATTTGTTTCCAAGGCCCTCTCCCTTGGAGGCGCCTTTAACAAGTCCCGCAATATCAACAAATTCTAAGGTTGCAGGGGTAAATTTCTGCGGATTATACATCTCTGCTAAAAAATCCAATCTGCTGTCAGGAACGCTTACAGAGCCTATATTCGGCTCAATTATGCAGAAAGGATAGTTCGCGCTCTGCGCTCCAGCATTCGTTATAGCGTTAAATAATGTGCTCTTTCCTACATTAGGAAGTCCAACCATACCTAGTTTCATTTTGTCTGTCTCCTAAATATTTTTAAAATTCTTTACAATCGGCTGAGAGGAAGCTGGAAGCGTTTTCAACAGCGTTTTTAAGTTCGCCGAAGTCATTTCCTTCGGTATTGTTTCTGTAGTCAAACATAGCGCAGAATCCGTCTATATCGGATTCGATTTTATCCGATTTCTTTTTGAAAAGTGTAAGCGCCGCCTTTTGAAATTCCTTTTTGGCTTTCCCACCCGCCTTGTCTGCGGCGGATAAAAGAGCTGCATAATGAGGAAAACAAAGCCCCTCGGCTTCCGAGAAAAGCTCTCTGAAATCGCGGTTTTCCGAAAAGGTGCGAACAATGCTTTCAGCGTTTTTCTTCTCGGCTATCTCTAATTTTTCGCATATAAAGCAGTGCCCCAATTTAGCGTTTAAAGCCTTCGGCTTAGCATTTGCTTCTTCGTTTATTTCCTTTATTCTGCTTTGCAGCATAAGCGCTAAGGAAAGGCGGTTTTTATGATTTGCTAAAAAGGAAAGATGCTCCTTGCAGAATCCCAAACGGTTGGTTTCCATTCTTATATCAGGCTCCATCATAGCGGGCCCTAAAATAAAATCTGAAATCCGCTTTTCAGCTATCGCCGCCGCTCTGCAAAGAGGGCAACCGCATTTTTCTGAAAAGAGGTCGTTTATGGGAATGGTATAAATGCTCTCTCTCAGCGGCATAATTTCCTCCGAAAAACTTGAATTTACTAAAATATTATAGTACAATTCTAATGGATTTTCAATATAAGGGAGATAATTTCTTGAAATATAAGGTAGAAAAAAACGGAATAATGCTTTATCCCTTAGAGGGCTTTTCCTTGAGCGATACCTTGGATTGCGGACAATGCTTTCGTTTCTCGAAAAACGAAAACGGGATATTCAGCGGAATTACAGGCTCGCTTAAAATTTCTGCTAAACAAAACGAAAAGGGAGAAACCTTTTTTTATGATGTTTCCGAAGAGGATTTTCTTAAAAAAGTAGTACCGTTTTTTGATTTCCAAACAAATTATGACGAAATAAAAAAGCTCTTTTCAAAAGACGATACATTAAATGAAGCAATAAAATATTGCGGCGGCATCAGAATTCTCAGACAGGAGCCTTGGGAAGCCCTCTGCAGCTTTATAATTTCGCAGAACAATAATATCGAGAGAATAAAAGGAATAATTGCCCGCCTTTGCGAAAATTTCGGCGAGAAAACAAAAAACGGATATCTTTTCCCAACCCCTCAAAGGCTTAAAGGACAAGACCTATCTTCCATTCGCGCAGGATTCAGAGATAAATATATTGCCGATGCGGTAGAAAAGGTTTTGTCGGGCGAAATAAACCTTTTTGAAATAGATAAAATGAGTTATACAGAAGCCCTCGAAGCTTTAATGAAAATAAAAGGCGTTGGGGTAAAGGTTGCAAATTGCGTTTTGCTTTACGGTTTTCATAAAATAGAGGCATTTCCCGTTGATATATGGATAAAAAGAGTTTTAGATAGGTTCTATAAAAACGGCTTTCCTAAAGAGTTTTATGGCTTTGGCGGAATCGCACAACAGTATCTGTTTCATTATATCAGAACTCAGAATATAAGCATAGAATAGTTAGCAGGGGGTAAATATGAATTACAAGCTAACTAAAAAAGCCTGCTACATAGGATATTTCGTTCAGGCGATTATCAATAATTTAAGTCCTCTTTTATTCATAATTTTTCAAGAGGATTTTGGAGTTTCAACTGCACTTTTAAGTCTTTTAGTTTTTATAAACTTCATAACTCAGCTCTTGGTTGATGCATTATCGGTAAAATTTATAGCAAAAATAGGCGAGAGAAGATGTATATTATTAGCCCACGCGCTGAGCGCGATGGGTTTAATCCTATTAGGTGTTTTGCCTGAGGTAATTCCAAATACCTTTATAGCGCTGACTATCGCAACGGTTGTTTCCGCAATAGGAAGCGGACTTATAGAGGTTATGATAAGCCCGCTTGTTGATAGAATTCCAAGCGAGAAATCCTCAGCAGAAATGAGTTTGCTTCATTCCTTTTATTGCATAGGCCATGTAGGGGTTATTCTTTTATCAACCGTATTTTTCCGCCTTGCGGGAATGAGTCTCTGGCAGATTTTGCCTGTAATTTGGGCGATAGTACCTGCCGTTAATGCCTTGTTATTTATAAAAACGCCCTTTCCGCCCGAGGTTTCAAGCGAAGAAAGAATACCGCTAAGACACCTTGCAAAAACTAAAACCTTTTTGCTTTTCGCAGTTTTAATGCTGTGCGGCGGCGCCGCCGAGCAGTCGGTTGCGCAGTGGGCTTCGCTTTTTGCAGAGAAAACTCTCGGCGTAAGTAAATCGGTCGGCGATTTGTTAGGACCTTGTATGTTTGCAGTATGTATGGGAATAGGCCGTTTGCTTTATGGCTTTTTCGGCGAAAAATATCCTATAAAACGAGCGCTTACATTATTTGCGGCTCTTTCGGTTGTATCCTATTTAATAACCAGCCTTTCGCCTTTTTCAGCCTTTTCTCTTTTGGGAACAGCCCTATGCGGTTTTTCTGTCAGTATAATGTGGCCGGGGGTGCTCTCGCTTTGCTCGGAAAGTTATAAAAACGGCGGAACACCGATGTTTGCGGTTTTAGCCCTTTTTGGCGATCTGGGCTGCGCCGCAGGTCCGTTTTTTGCGGGAATGATGAGCGATATCTCGTTATCCTTATCTCTCGGTATGGAAAATTTGAAATTTGGAATTCTTTGTTCCCTTATTTTTCCCGCCATTATGTTAGCGCTTCTTCTTACCTATAATCATAAAAGAGCAAGTCGTTGATGACTTGCTCTTTCTTATATATAATACATCTCAGTCTTTACAACGCAAACATATCGCGAGTCTTGCTTTTTCATTTCCTCCTGTAATCGCGGTACAATTTTTTCTCTATCTGTAACCTTCGCATAAACGGGAATTGCAACATCGAAAATTAAGTTTATCCTTTCCTCTCCCTCGGTTATTCTGAGGTCGTGCATCGAAAGCTCGGGGTCAATTTCCTTTAAAATAGAAATAATGAGCAGCTTTGCCTTGTTGGTCTCTTCGTTGTCGGTAGCAATAGGATCCATATGAATAACAAGCTCAATTCCCATATTTTCTAAAACATCGGTTTCAATTTTGTCAATAATTTCATGCGACCTCATAGCGGGTGCGCTTTCGGGAACTTCAGCATGAACCGAAGCGAAAATTCTTCCCGGTCCGTAATCGTGAACAATAAGGTCGTGTATACCAAAAACACCGTCGTAAGAAGTAATAATCTCTTCGAGCTTTTTAACAAGCTCTCTGTCGGGCGCCTTTCCAAGAAGAACGCCTACAGTATCCGAAGCGGATTTAAGACCGCCTTTTAAAATTAAAAGGGAAACGAAAAGGCCTATATATCCGTCAAGAGGAACATCGGTTATTATTCCGATAACAGTAGCTAAAATTACCGCCAAGGTGGAAATAGTATCATTTATGCAATCGGTCGCAGTAGCTGCCGCAGCGGGAGAAGAAATTTTCTTTCCTACATATTTGTTCGCAAAATACATCCAAAGCTTAACTAAAGAGGATAAAGTTAAAAGAACTAAAACGGGAATGTTAAGTAAAATTTCTTCGGGATGTAATATTTTTTCTACCGAGCTTTTAAAAAGCTCAAAGCCTACAAGGAAGATAATAAAGGAAATAATGAGAGAAGAAACATATTCTATTCTTCCATGTCCAAAAGGGTGGTCCCTGTCGGGCGCTTTGGAGGATAAAACTGCGGAAAATATAGAAATGGCCGACGAGCCCATATCCGAAAAATTATTGAAAGCATCACTCATTACGGCAACGCTGTTTAAAACAAGCCCTGAGAAAAATTTAATGATAAATAAAATTAAATTGCAGATAATTCCTACAATTCCTATTAAAACTCCGTATTTCTTACGAACTACTGAATTTTCGGTATCTTCATAGGAAGGAATAAATCTGCGGATTAAAAATTTAACCATATGTCCTCTAAACTCCTTGAAAATTTAAGTACTCTATTATATACTAAAATAAGAATATAAATTCGCTGTGCTAAAGAAAGACCGCCGACAAATGCGGCGGTCTATTCAGAAATCTGTTTTTCGCATTCTTTAATTAAATTTGAAAGAGAAGAAGCGAAAAGAGGATAATCTTTAGATAACTTTTCGGTTGTTATTTCGAAGCAGGAAGGATTCATTAGCTTATATTCGTCTTCGCCGCTTTCAAGCTTCGCTTCCTTTAAAAGCATTTCGGCGAAAGCTGCATTTTGAGCAATTGAGTCGGACAAGGTAAAGAACTTGTTGTTGTTTTCGGGATTTAAAGAATAAACCATTCTGAAGGATTTATAAACCGACAACATCAGAAAATCCGAAATACCGCTTGTAACCGATTTGTTTTCACACTTTTGAAGCATATCAAAAATGATGTTTAAAGAATTAACGATAAGCTTTTTGCTTAAAACGGGAAGAAGCGAGCCGCGCACCATATTGTCTTTAAATCTTGGGTCATTTTCGGGAATTTCATCAACCGAAATCGTAAGCCCGTCGCGATTAGGCGAAAGGCCTAAAAGATAATCGGTAGAAACACCGTAATATTTAGCGGCTTTAACAACAAATGCCAAACCGCATTCTCGGATTCCCTTCTCATAGTGGGAAAGCAGAGCCTGACTAACATTTAAATCAGCTGCTACCGCCTTTTGACTCAACTTTTTCTCTTTTCTGAGCAAGGTAAGTATGCGCGGAAAATCTGAATTCATCACAGGGAAGGGCCTCCTTTCTTAAAAAAATCAACGGATTGTTAAATATAAATGCGAAAAATAATTTAAAATCAACGCATTGTTGATTATAGTACAAAAGAATCGATTTGTAAAGAAAAAAATCAAAAAATATCAAAATTGGTCGTTTCAACAAAAAAAGAGGGTTGTTTTTATGAAAAGTTACAAAATCCATTTAATCCGCCATGGTCTTGCCGAGGGGAACGAAGAGGGACGCTTTTTAGGTGTTACCGATGCGCCGCTTTCTAAAAAAGGTAAAGAAGAGATTGAATATCTCTCAAAAGCAAGAGAGTACCCGCGCGCTTCTGTGGTTTATACAAGTCCTCTAATCAGGTGTAGTCAGACTGCCGAGATTCTATATCCCGACAGATTGATAGTCCCTGTAGATTCCCTCAGAGAATATAATTTCGGTCTGTTCGACGGAAAAACTCCGGAAGAGCTTAAGGATAACGAAGCCTTTATAAAATGGACCGAAGGCAAAATGAAGGATACACCGCCTTTGGGAGAAACTAATAATGATTTTACAAAGCGCTGTATAGCTGCTATAAATGAGATTCTTCTTGATATGCAGAAAAGAAAGGTATATTCCGCCGCGGCAGTAACCCATAGCGGCGTAATTTTAAGGCTTATGTATCTTTTTGACATAGAAAAAAGACCGCCTCAGGAATATTTCTGTAAAAACGGCAAAGGCTTTACTGTAATGATAACACCGGAGCTCTGGCAGAGAGACGGTATCTTTGAAGTCTTGTCGAGAATACCCGAAAGCGAGGAAAATAAGGACTACGGTTTCTATAATCTCGATTAAGGCTCCTATAAAGGGGTTGAAAAAATGGAGATTGAGGGCCGCAAGATACGAAAAGGCGCGAGCATATCTTTAAAGGGACAGTATTTAAAGGCTGTCCTTTTTATAGCCTTGCTGATAGCTACGTTTTCTTTGCATCTTTTTTTGGCTAAAACTATATCTTCCCCTTTAATTTCGTTTTTTGTGTTTGTCTTTATTTTTTACGAAAACTTGTTTTATACCCTTTTTTGGTACTATAAAAAGGCTTCCTTGTGTCAGTTTAATACGCCCTCTCCTTGGAAAGTGCTCCTTTTAAATATATCCCTTCAGCTTTTATCTCTAGTCTGGGCTTTTTTATTTTTCTCGGTGCCTGCCGCATTTTGGGCAGTTTCTATTGCCGCAAAAAAAGGAATTATCTATTTTTCGTCAGAAGTGTTGCTTTTTTGCCTTGATGCAATTGTTTTGATTTTACTTGCCGTAACTTTAGTATTATACCTGTTTTTTATGTTGAGATATTTTGCTTGTCCATTTATTCTATGCGAAAACAATGAGGCGAAAATATCTGAAATTATAAAAACCTCAGTTCGGATAATGAAAACCGAGAGCGAAAAAACAGCATTTTTTTTGCTGTCTTTAATTGGGTGTATTATTCCATCGCTTTTGATTTTACCCGCTTTTTATTTTATTCCCAAAGCGATAGCCTCAGTTTGTCTTTATGCCCGATATATTATAGAAAAAAACAGAATTACCTAAGCTAAATTCCCATATACTTTTTTTAAGAATATGTGAGGAGTGGTTATATGTTTGTTGTTAATATGAAAATGAAAACGATAAGAAAAGTGTTGTTGGTCTTTTGCTTTTTTTCGGTAGCGTTGTATGGACTTTCGCTTATTTCTTCCTCGGCTGACCGATATACCGATACCTTCTCGGCTTCTTCGAAAATAAAAGCCTATTCAGCGGGAACAAATACAGAGCGGATAAATTTTTTAAAGGAGTTTGGCTGGGAAACGGGGGAGGAGCCTGTAGAAATTACAGAGGTCATAATTCCAACTGAATTTAACGATACCTATGAAAACTATAATAATATCCAGAAAGCGCAGGACTTGGATTTAAGCAAATATAAGGGTAAGCGTGTTAAATGCTATACATATGAAATAACAAACTATCCGGAAAAAGAAACGGAAATTCATGCAAATATGCTTGTTTTTAACGGAATGATAATCGGCGGTGATGTCTCATCAACAGAGCTTGGAGGGTTTATGCACGGATTTGAAAAAGTATAGGAGGTAGATTTCTACGGAGCGATTGGATAAATTAGTAAGCAAGGCAGGACTTTTAAGCCGAAACGATGCAAAGGCTTACATACGCGGAGGAAAAGTATCGGTAGATGGTGTTTTAAAAACCAACCCTGCTGAAAAATTTTCAGAAAATAGTATTATTTTTCTTGACGGGGAAAAAATAGTCTATGAAAAAAATGTTTATTATATGATGAATAAGCCGGGCGGCATAGTCAGCGCATCAGAGGATAAAAAGGAAAAAACCGTTGTTGATTTAATAAAGGAAAGAGGAAACAGAAACCTTTTTCCCGCAGGCAGACTTGACCGCGATACAACAGGTTTTCTTTTAATAACAGATGATGGGGAATTTGCCCATAAAATTTTATCACCCTCGCGCCATGTAGAAAAAGAATATATAGTTGAAACCGATTTGGCTATTCCATCAGAGCTTATAGACTTTTTCAAAGAGGGTGTAGACCTCGGCGATTTTACGGCGCTTCCCGCTGTTTTGAAGATTTTAAGCGAAAAGCGGGCAGCTGTAGTCTTAAAGGAAGGTAAATACCATCAGATTAAAAGAATGTTCTTAAAATACGGATTAAAAGTAGTGTCCTTAGAAAGAATAAGAATGGGAAATTTAAACCTTGATGAAAATCTTAAAGCGGGGGAGTATAAAAAGCTTACGGCTGAAGACATTGGCAAAATTGCACAAAGAGGGTGAACATTGAATTTCATTTTGCACGAAAAGAAGAAAAGGCGGAAAATGTGTTGTGAATTCTACCATATAAAAAATAAAATATTCGGTAAAAATAGCAATAGATTTTTCTGAAAAGATTTGGTATTATAATGTAGTAAATACGGCTATAAGTCGTTTAAATTTGAAAGAACAACACAGGAGGTCCTAAAAATGGCAAGCCTTTCATTAAAAGGTATTTATAAAAAATATCCCGGCGGCGTTGTTGCAGTATCGGATTTCAATCTTGAAATCAAGGATAAAGAATTTATTATCCTCGTTGGCCCGTCAGGTTGCGGAAAATCTACAACCCTTCGTATGATCGCGGGTTTGGAAGAAATTTCCGATGGTGAGCTCTATATCGGAGACAGACTTGTTAACGATATCGCTCCTAAGGATAGAGATATCGCAATGGTTTTCCAGAACTATGCTCTTTATCCTCATATGACAGTTTATGAAAATATGGCATTCGGTCTTAAGCTCCGTAAAACTCCTAAGGATGAAATCCGCAGAAGAGTTGAAGAAGCAGCAAGAATTCTCGATATTGAGCATCTTCTTGAAAGAAAGCCGAAGGCTCTTTCGGGTGGTCAGCGTCAGCGTGTTGCTCTCGGTCGTGCAATCGTTCGTGAGCCTAAGGTATTCCTTCTCGACGAGCCGCTTTCCAACCTCGATGCTAAGCTTCGTGCTCAGATGAGAACCGAGCTTACAAAGCTTCATGTTCGCCTTGGAACAACCTTTATTTACGTTACTCATGATCAGGTAGAGGCTATGACAATGGCTGATAGAATCGTCGTTATGAAAGACGGTCTTATCCAGCAGGTAGCAACTCCTCCTGATCTCTATGATAAACCCGCTAACCTCTTCGTTGCAGGATTTATAGGAACTCCTCAAATGAATAGTGTTGATGCGATGGTTAGAAAAATTGATGGTAAATTCTTCGTTGAGTTCGGCTCTGAAAGAACCAAAACAAGCGAAGGTAAAAAATATCTTGTTGAAATTTCCGATGAGAAAAACCGTCATGATATCTTCTCTCAGTATATTGATAAACCCGTTATCCTTGGCATTCGTCCTGAGCATATCTATGAAAATGAGGAAATGATCGCAAACGCTACAAGCGGTGTTATCGAATGCAATGTTGAAGTAACAGAGCTTATGGGTGCTGAAACCTATCTCTATCTCAACTGCGAGGGCTATCCTCTCGTTGCAAGAGTTACAGGTAAGGCCGCAGCTAAAGCAGGCGATACAGTTAAGCTTGCTATTGATCCCAAAGCTATCCATGTATTCGATAAAGATACAGAGAAAACAATCTGCAACTAATAAAATCAAAAAGCCCGACCGAAAGGTCGGGCTTTTCAATGTATTAAAAGTCAATGTTATAGTCTTTATATACAAGAGTTAAATTCTTTAAGTGAGGAATTTCATCAAGTGCAGTTCTGTCAAATAATAAGCATTTTTTATTATCGGAGTTATCCGAACTATCAAAGGTGATATATTCAACATTTGAGTTTTTTAGAGTGTCAATATTGTTAAGCTTAGTTACAGAAATAAAAGAAATGATTTTTAAATTTTGGTTGTTTGTCATATCCCACAAGCGTTCGAAAGAGTTATTCCAATATACAAATAGGCATTTTAAATTTTTTAATTCAGATAAAACAGAAAGATCGTTTATTTTTGGACATTTAAATAGATATAATACTTCAACTGTATCTTTTATAAAAGGGATAATATACTCAAGATGCTCTTGATAAAAACCATTTAAAAATACATGTTTGGCAGTACTTATTTTTGCCGCCGCGCCAAGAGCGCTAATATCTGAACTGCCGTATTTTTCTCTATAGTCATTATAAAAAGGTGCTGACTTTTCTGTTTCGGTTGCGGGTTTTGCAACCAATAGTTTCAAGTCGTATTCCAAATTATAAAGCTCAGGATAAATCTTTTCAAGTTTATGATCTAATATAGCGATAGGATTTTTTAGCCCTCCGATTTCAAACCACGATTTATCGGTTATATAAATAAAATTATTTTTCATATTTATCTCTGCCTTTTTATTAAAGACAGACAAAACTGTCTTTATATCTATTTAGACTTTTGTCTTGCTTTTTTCTTTTTAGGTAAAGCGGTATCGAAAAGGGGATAAACCTTCGAGAAAACTGCGCAAAGCTTGTAGCTTATCTGTTTATCAAGATGATATTTTCCAAAAAACCATCTTGTAAATGAAGCGGTCTTGAAAATATTTTCCAATTCCTCGCAAATATGTCCGAAAGAATGCTCTCCGATGCCCATAAACTGCTTAATGGAATTCGGCGCATCGTGGGTTATTATATAATCGAATTTTTTTTCGTGCCTTTTTAAGCTTTCGTCTATATTCTTTCTTTCCTCATCGGAAAAAAGAGTTCCGTCGGGGTTTTCGGTTACATAATCCAAAGTATCACCGCCGCCGATAGTTAAAAACTTCTTTTCGCAGATAGTATATGCTTCGCCCTTTTTAAGTCTGAATATATTTCCCTCTATCTGCTGAGCCTTTCCGCCCATAAATTCAGTTTCGGGAAACTTAGATAAAAGAGAATGGTTTTCATTTATTCCCTCAATAAAAAGGGTGTAAAAGGGCTTTTTGGCTATCTTTCTTCTCGCTTTTAGCTCATCGGGAGAATTATCCCAGATAAAGCCGAAATCACCGCATACAATAAGAAAATCGCCCTTTTTCAGCTTCTTTATTGTTTTGTCCGAAAACCTGTCTAATTCACCGTGCATATCGCCTGTAATATATACCAAAAAAATTCCTCCCGGAAATCTTTAAAAAACTATTTGCTTTTGTTCTCAATTTTGCTATACTATAATTAAGTATATAATATTTTTAGGGGAATGTCTATGAAAAAGATGAAAAAAATAATTTGCCTTTTGTTTGCGTTCATCTTCTGCAGCTCTGTTTTTGCCTCTGCCTATACCTATACTCCGTCAACAGAGCCTACGAGTGAGGCTGTTTATATGTATAGCCTTACATCAGAGTCAATGGTATATTCTAAAAATGCCGCAGAGAAAAAGGATCCTGCCTATCTTGCCCAGATTATGACGGCGATAGTTGCCGCTGAAAATGTTACAGGGTGGGAAGAGCCTGTAACAGCGCCTGCTTATATATATGATGAGCTGTATCTCCAAGGTCTGCCTACAGCCGATATAAGAATGGGTGAAACGGTAACGGTTAAGGACCTTTTATATGCTATGGTAATCCAGTCTTCCTGCGAGGCGGCTAATATTATTGCCGATTATGTAGGAAAGGGAAGTATTCCCGCATTTGTCGAGATGATGAATAATAAAGCAGCTGAGCTTGGTTGCAGTAATACTCATTTTACAACACCTCACGGAGCCTTGTCCGATGAAGACTATACAACGGCTGAGGACCTTTTCAAAATCTATCGCCATGCTTTAACGCTCTCTGGTTTTGAAGAAATGTTTTCTTCTCTAAGATATACTATCGCGGCAAACGCAGTTAACGGAACAGAGAGAATTTTATCAACAGGAAGCGTTCTTATAGATAATTATAACGGCGGTACATATTATTATAAATATGCTACAACTGCTAAAGCGAGCGCCAGCGGAAAAACAGGAAGAAACCTCGTTTCAACTGCCGAAAAAAATGATTTTTCCTATATTATAGTAACCCTCGAAGCTCCTCTTGAAGCAGTCGACGGTACATATAGAAACTTTGTTGACCATCAGTATTTATATAACTGGGCTTTCGATGAGTTAAAGGTTACAAATATTTTAAAGGCGGAAACCTCTATAGCCGAAGTAAAGGTAACCCTTTCTCAGAATAAGGACTATGTCCTTTTATATCCCGAAAAGGATTTCTCGTTCTTATTGCCCGAGGGAGTAAGCGCAGATAGTATTCAGCTTATTAAAAATCTTCCCGAAAGCATTAAAGCTCCCGTTAAAAAAGGCGATATCGTCGGAACAATAACCCTAAAACTTGCTAATGAAGAACTTGCAACGGTAAACCTTGTAGCAGGAAGCGATCTTTCTGCCGCGCCTACAATGAAGGCATTCGATATAGTAGGTCAGATTTTAACCTCTCCTTGGTTTATAGGTGTAGTAGTCTTAATCGTCTTAGGACTTATCGGACTTATCGTTTATGCAAGAGTTCGTCAGTTAAATCGGCGCAAATATAAAACGGTAAGACACCGCCGCAGATTCTAAAAGTAAAAGCTTCGCGAGTTTAGGTTGAGTTTCATAGCGGAAAATTTACAGCTCAGCCAAAATGTGAGCAGATAACAAACAGAAAGAGCAAGAATAAAAGGGGAAAGCCCCTTTATTCTTGCTCTGTTCATTTTTATAGATGAATTGATGCTGTCGCATCATGAATTGGCTATGCCATAATTTCTCGCTTCGCTCCATTAATTGAAATGCAACTAATGTGCCAAAGGCACAATTCATGCCGCAGGCGATTCACGAAAGCATCAGCTTTCAATTCATGCTGCCGCAAGGTTGCAATTCATTGCAAATTTCTAATAATACATATAAACTCTGCAGCGAAGAGAGCCATTGAAAAGTTTCCGGTTTTTATTTGCTTTTAAACCATAAAAGTCTTCAAAATCTTCACTAGCCGAAACGATATATTTGGAAAATCCGTCTTTCGGGAAAACCTTTCCCATTGTTTTATAAATTCTCTCGGCTTGTCTTATATCCAAAAGGCGTTCACCGTAAGGGGGATTTGCGAAAATAATACCATTCTCTGTTTTGGGCTTAAAATCCTTTATATCAAGAACCTCAGCCTTGATATATTTTTCTACTCCCGCCGCGCGGGCATTTTCCATCGTCAGATTTATAGCCTCAGGGTCAATATCACTGCCGTAGCAAATAAGATCGGGGTTAGGATTTATCTTATCTCTCGCCTCATCTTTGGCATTATACCAAACTTTTCGGTCGATCCAATTCCACCGCATCGCCTGAAATGGGCGCATAAGGCCCGGAGCGGTGTTTGTAGCCCTTAGAGCCGATTCAATAAGAAAAGTACCGCTTCCGCAGAAAGGGTCGTAAATACTGCCGCCGGAGCGAACTCGCGCGAAGTCTATAATTCCTGCCGCCAAGGTTTCTTTTATCGGCGCCGCGTTAGATGTCTTGCGATAACCTCTTTTATGAAGCGCATATCCCGATGTGTCTATCATTAAGGTAGCAGTATCCTTAAAAATAGAAAACTGAATTTGCATCAAAGGCCCTGTTTCCTCAAACCAGGAAATGCGGTATTTTTCTGAAAGGCGGCTAACCACCGCTTTTTTTATTATCTTCTGGCAATCGGGAATGCTGAAAAGCTTGGAATTAAGGGAATAGCCTTTAACGGGGAAATTATTATCCCTTCCGATATACCTCTCCCAAGGGAGAGCCTTTGTTTTATCAAAAAGCTCCGTAAAAGAAGTGGCGGTAAAAGAGCCTAAAACTAAAAGCACTCTTTCAGCAGTCCTAAGATTTATATTTGCGCGGGCTATCATATCTGTATTTCCGCTGAAACTAACCTTTCCGTCAGTCGTAACGACATCTTCTCCGCCGAGTCTTTTAATCTCTCCCGCTAAAACGCTTTCCAGCCCAAACATACAAGGGCAGATAAATAAATGCTTGTCCATAATATCCTTTCTTAAAGCAAAATGCTTTTGTGTCTGTTAACGTGGCAACCGATATTAACCGCAACGGGAAGCCCCGCAATATGGGTAGGGTAGGTCTCAATGTTAACGGCAAGAGCCGTAGTTTTTCCGCCAAGCCCTTGAGGACCTATGCCGAGCTTGTTTACAGCGGTCAAAGCCTCTTTCTCCATATCGCTGTAAAATTTATCAGCATTAGAAACAGAAATATCTCTTGTTAAGGCTTTTTTGGAAAGAAATGCAGAATATTCGAAATCTCCTCCAATGCCAACACCTATAACAATAGGCGGGCAGGGATTTCCTCCCGCGATAGAAACAGTTTCGGTTATAAATCCGATAATATCCTCCTTGGAAGCTGTCGGAAGAAACATTTTTTGTCTGCTCATATTTTCGCTTCCGAAGCCCTTGGGGGCAACGGTTATTTTTAAAGAGTCGCCCTCTGTAATGTCAGTGTATATAATGGCGGGCGTATTATCCCCCGTATTTCCTCTCAAGATAGGGTCGCGAACAACCGAGAAGCGAAGATGTCCTTCTTTATATCCGCGGCGAACACCATCGTTTACAGCCTCTTTTAAATCGCAGTTTAAATGCACCTCGCGGCCTATTTCTATAAAAACTATGGCCATTCCCGTATCTTGACAAATCGGAATACCAAGCTCTTTTGCGGCATTTAAATTATCCTTCATAACCGAAAATATAGAAGAGGGTAACTCTCCCGTTTCGGTTTTTGCGGCCTTTTCTTGAGCCTTTATAATATCCTTTGGAAGATATAAATTAGCCTCTATCGAAGCCTTGGCTACAGCCGAGGCAATATCTTCAAAATATATCTCTTTCATAAATACTCCGATTTTTAATAATTTTTAATCATTATACCATAAACTAAGCGTTATAACAACAAAAAAATAAGCAGTCTGTTTCAAAAGAAACAAGACTGCTTAAAATAGGTTTTTGTTTATCTAGGCTCAACGATAAGCTTGATTGCGGTTCTCTCTTCTTCGTCGATAGTAACGGCGGAGAAAGAGGGGATGCAAACAACATCGATTCCTGTCGGTGCTAAATAACCTCTGGCAACAGCAATGGCTTTAATAGCCTGATTAACTGCTCCGGCGCCTACGGCCTGGATCTCTACCGATCCGTTCTCGCGGACAACGCCTGCAATAGCGCCTGCTACCGAATTAGGTACGGATCGAGATGATACTTTAAGAATCTCCATACAATATCCCTTTCTCGTATTTTAACTTTACCATACTATATTAACACTAACGAAAAGAATTTTCAACACAAAGCAAGAGGATAAATGAAAGTTTGTCAGAATTATATGGTATTGATAGGTTTTATTTGTGCAGTTTTACCTGTTTTTTCGTCAACCGATAACAAGATTCCACAAAATACACAATCGCCTTTCGCCTGATGGAAGCGAACGGGCATACCCGTAATGAATTTTTGTACTATATTTTCAACCTCAACCCCTAAAATAGAATGTCGTGGTCCCGTCATTCCAACATCGGTTATAAAGGCTGTTCCGCCCTCCATAATTTGCGCGTCAGCGGTAGGTATATGGGTGTGTGTGCCCAAAACCGCCGAAACAGAACCTTTAAGATAATGGGCAAGTGCCGCTTTTTCGCTTGTAGCCTCAGCGTGAAAATCTATTATTTTAACAGCGCAGTCGGAATGCTTTGAAATAATATTTTTAGCAGTAGAAAAAGGGTCTTCGGCAGGGTCCATATAAATTCTTCCTGCGAGGTTTAAAACCATAATTTTATAAGAAAGCTTGTCAATAATGCAAACACCGTGCCCCGAAGCCTTTTTAGAATAGTTTTCGGGGCGAAGCAAAGCCTCTTCGCTATCCATCATTTCTAAAATATCATTATTTCTAAAGGAGTGATTTCCGCCGGTTATAACATCAGCGCCCGCAGAGAAAAGATATTCCGCGCTTGATTTGCTGATACCGTTTCGGTTGTCGGAATTTTCTCCGTTAACAATAACAGCGTCAATCTTTTCTTTTGCTTTTAAGGCGGCTAAGGTTTCCTTAAAAATTTTGCAACCGCCATCGCCTACAATATCTCCAACAAATAATATATTTATCATAAAAACCTCTTAAAATTTAGTTTATTTTATTTTAGCATATAAATTTGGAAATTGATAGTCTTTTTTAGCAGATTGACTTTTTTAAAAAAGCTTGATATCATAACTATAATGGTAGGTGAAGAAAATGAAAAAAAGCAATTTTATGAGTATGCTCTTCAGAATGAAATATATAAACCGCTGGAGCTTAATGAGAAATGTCAGAAATGAAAATCTTAAAGAGCATAGCTTTGATACAGCGGCTATAGCCCATGCTATTATGGTTATAGGTAAAAAGCGCTTTTCTAAAAGCTATGATGAAAAAGCGGTAGTTCTCTCAGCCCTTTATCATGATTGCCCCGAAACCTTAACGGGGGATATGCCAACTCCGGTAAAATATTATAATGAGTCAATAAGAAAGGTATATAAGGATATAGAAAAAATATCTGAGGATAAAATATTATCTCTTTTGCCTGAGGATTTCAGAGATGAATATGAAAGCTATATTCGCCCTGAAAACGAAGAAGTAAAGCTCATTTGCAAAGCGGCAGACAGAATTTCGGCAATTATAAAATGCCGCGAGGAGATAGAGGCGGGCAATAAAGAATTTACCGATGCCTATAAATCCCAAATCGAAGCTCTTAAAAAAATGAATATCCCCGAAGCCGATTTGTTTATTGAGCTTTATCTCGATAGCTTCTTTATGACATTAGATAAAATACAAGCCTAAAAAATAAAAAAACCGATGGATTACATCGGTTTTTTTGCTTTATTTAAGCATCTTTTTTAATAACTTCTACGCCCTTATAATATCCGCAGCTTCCGCAAACGGTGTGGGGAGCTTTATATTCTCCGCACTGAGGACATTTTGAAAGCGCAGGTGCGGGGAGCTTCCAGACGTTGGAACGTCTTTTATCTCTTCTGGCACGGGAAACTTTTCTCTTCGGTACTGCCATGTTTAAAACCTCCTTAATTTATCCTACTTGTTTAATAACTCACTTAAATTGCTAAGCTTTTTGCCGCTTCCGAACTCTTCTTGTTTGCAATCGCAAGAGTCGGTATTTAAATTTTTTCCGCATATGGAGCAAAGCCCCTTGCAGTCCTCTTTGCAATAAAAGCGCGGAGGAATGGTAAGCAGCAAGTCGCTGCGAACAAGCTCACATAAATCTAATTCATCGTTCTCTGCTATAATGAAATCCGCATCATTCTTTTCAGAAGAAAGGTTTTCAACGATAACATGGGAAAATTCCCCCGAAAAAGGAAGGGAAATCTCCTCTAAGCATCTCGCGCAGACCGAACGAAGCACGGTATCTGCTGAAAGTGTGAGCAAAACAGTACCGGCGCTGTTTTTAAGGGTTCCTTCAATCCTAACAGGATCCTTTAAAGGATCGTCAGGCGAGGAATCCGAAAGATTTAAGGTTGATTTAATTTCTTCGGCAAAACCTTCTTTAAGGAATGCCTGCTTCAGAGATAAAACCATAAAACTCCTCTAATCGCCTAAACTGCTTCAATTATTATACCGATAAAACGCCTTTTTGTCAAGAGTTATTTAAGAATTCAAAAGGCTTTCTGCAAGCTTTAGATAAAGCTCATAATCATCTTTATAGCGATTGTCATATGGAATGCGAATTATAAAAAGCAAATCTTCATCATAAAAAGGAAGATTGTCCTTTATCGCAGTTTGACTAATCGGAATAAAGAAGGTGCCTTCTTCAAATTTTTCAGAAAGGGAAGATAAATCGCAAAGCGAAGAATAATCGCCCTTCCAAATAGCTTCGAAATTAGCTTTATCTATAATAAATAGGCAGTTTTGCTGTAAACTTAATTCTGCAATAAGCTGGGTACTTGCATCGCGGTCCAACTGCGGATTTTTTGCATGCTCAGGTGAAAACTCAATATTTAAAAGATTAACAGTTGAAACGCCATCGCCATCTTTATCAGGGGCAAAAGAGCTGAAATAGCGCTCGGTTGTTTCAACATTTTCTTTTGATAGGTAACCGACCGAAACAGAAACTATCTGAAAATCGGCAGTTTCCTTAAAGAAAACATCTTTAATAAAGAGAAAAACCATAATCGCAACAAATATTCCGCCTATAATAAACCATTTATCATAGTCCCAAATATTGCGTACCTTCTCTTTAAATGTCATAATTATTTATTAATTTCGAGAATTTCGATAGTTATTGTTCCTGCGGGAGCCTCAACCGAAACAACATCGCCTGCCTTAGCGCCTATAAGCGCCTTTCCGATAGGAGATTCATCGGAAATCTTTCCCTTTAAGGGGTCAGATTCTGTCGAGCCAACAATGTTATAAACAGCCTCGGTATTTCTTGTTACATTAAGAACCTTAACCTTAGAGCCGATAGCAACCTTGTCTGTTGAAAGCTCACTTTCATCAACAACCTTTGCAACCTTAAGCATAGCTTCAAGGGTTGCGATTCTCGATTCAACGAAAGCCTGCTCGTTTTTAGCTTCATCGTATTCGCTGTTCTCCGAGAGATCGCCGAAAGAGAGAGCCACCTTGATTTTCTCAGCAACTTCTTTTCTTTTAATGGTTTTGAGTTCTTCAAGCTCAAGTTCAAGTTTGCGAAGACCTTCGTCGGTTACGATAATTTCCTTTGCCACAGTAAAAATCCTCCTTTATTGTAGCTAAAAAGCAGAAAAGCGCCGCCTACGGCGAGCTTCTGCAGATACTACAATATAATATTATATAAATACTTTTTTGTCAATAGAATTCCGAATTATTTAATAGCTAAACTCGAAACAACCTCTATAGCTTTTGAGAGCTGAGAATCGGTGCTTTCGTCAAGAGTTTCGAGGTAGGCGGTCTTATCCGCCGACATTACAACGCTGTAGTCGGGAATAATACCGGTTTCGTTGAAGCTTGAGCCTTTAGGCGGATAGAAAAGACCGGTAGTAAGGCGAACAGCGCTTCCGTCTGTAAGCTGATATGTGGTCTGCATAACGCCTTTGCCAAAGCTTGTGTTGCCAACCAAAGAAGCCTTGCCGTAATCTTTAAGAGCGGAAGCAAAAAGCTCTGCCGCAGAGACTGTGTTCTCGTTAATTAAGCAAACCGCAGGTAAAACCATTTCATTAGCATCAGAGTTGTAAAGCGGCTGCTTATCTGCCCCTAAAACGATAGGTCCCGCAGGGAGCAGGGTGTCAAGAATATCGCAAACAGAATTTAATGTTCCGCCTGTGTTATTTCTTACATCGAATATAACGCCGATAGCATTTTGTGAGCGTAAAGAATTCATCGCATCGTTAAACTGTCCTACGGTAGATTCATTAAATTCCAGAATTCGAATATATCCGTAGTTACCTATCATTCTTGATTCAACGCTCTGTAAGGTAATCTTGCGGCGGGTAATATCGAGAGTAACCTCTTCGCCGCTATGCCTTACAACTAAAGAAACCTTAGTTCCTGTTTCGCCGCTTATCATATTGGTAGCCTCGGTTAAGGAAAGGGAAGTAGTATCAACTCCGTCTATCTTAACGATAGTATCACCAACCTGAATTTCAGCTGTTTCCGCAGGGGAGTCCTTATAAACCTTGGTAACATTTATATATCCGCTTGAGTCCTTTGTAAATGAAAGCCCAACGCCAACAATACTTCCTGCGTTTTGCTGAACAATTCGGTTATATTCTTCAGCAGTCATATAAGCGCTGTATTTATCGTCAAGTCCCGCAACATAACCTGTGCAGATATAATCTAAAAGATATTCTTCCTCAATATCCTCGTAGAAGCTAGAGCGCGCAAGCGCATCAATCTCTTGAATTTTTTTATACATATTTTCGCGCTCGGTAAGATTATTAACCTTTGTGTTGAAATATTGAAGACTTGTAACAAAGGTTAAAGAAAAGGTCAGCGCAACTGCCAGAATTATAATGCTTATCAGAGTTCCGAGAGATATTTTCTTATTCATAGGTTCTCCTGTCTTTAGTAAATTAAGCTGCTTTTGTTATCTTGAAACATAGTTCAAGGGGTTCTGCCAATAGTTTACCCCGCTTTTCTTTATACTTACTCCGAAATGGAGATGATATCCGCTCGAATTTCCGGTTGTTCCAACATATGCTATAGTCTGCCCCGCAGATACTACCTGTCCTACATATGCGGAGATAGATTCGCAATGAGCATAAAGGGTGTAAACGCTGCTTCCATGGTCTATCATAACATATTTACCGTAACCAACGCCGGGGGTGTAGTTTGTAACAACAGCTATAACAGTTCCCGAGTTTGCGGCAACAATAGGCGTGTTTTTAGGCGCCGCAATATCTATTCCCGTATGAGCTCTGTAATCTCTGATAGAGTCGAGAGCGTTGAAATAAGAGGTAATATAACGGCTGGTAGGAACGGGCCAAGTCCAGGTAGTCGAAGAAACCGTACCTTCTGAGTTGTTCTGATTGATAATAGCCTCAATCTCTCTCATAACGGCTTCTTTTTCTCTCTGAATGGCTTCGATATCCTCGTTGTATTGCGATTCCTGATCTTTCATGTGGCTTAAAGCAAGTTCAGATTCCGCATAAGCCGCATCAAGCTCACTAAGCTGACCTTCAGCGATAGCCTTCATCGAAACAACGGAGGACTTATTTTCTTCAATTCCTGCCTTGTTTTCTTCAATTTTTTTAATGTCCGCCTGTAAATCAGCTATCAATGCATTGTCGTGCTCGGAAATTCTTTTCAGAGTCTCGCTTTTCATAAGCATATCCGAATAGCTTCCTGCGCCTAAAACAGCGGCTATGTATGATGTGTCGTCTGTCATATAGATAGCGCGGAGCCTTGCTTTGAAAAGCTCCCAATTTTCATTGATTTCTTTTTCTTTTTCAGCGATTTCGTTTTCCATCGTTAAAATCTGCGTATTCATTGTAGAAATTTCCGATTGAAGCGAATTCAGCTGAGTATTCATAAGATTTATTTTTTGCGAAAGAGTATTCTGATAAGATTGTTGGTCTGCCTTTTCGGCTTTTAGGTCATTAAGCTTTTTGTTGATTTCTTCTTTTTGCCGCTCGAATTCTGCCAACTGTTCTTCAAGTTCGCTCTGAGTTGCCGCAGAAGACTTAATGTTAGCCGCGGGCGCGAGCAGAACTAAGAAGCACAGAGAGAAAGAAAGTAAACTGCGAAAAAGTTTGTTCTTCATAAAGATTAATCCTCACACCTTCAAATGTTTCTTTACAGAGGCAATGGTTGATATAACCCCCGTTATTACTCCTATAGTTATGTTGATAATAACAATGATCCACCATAAATCAGCAAGCGGAATTAAATTGTTGTAAACAGCGCTCATCCAGGAAGCTGATTCTTTTGCGGTAAGCGCTAAAATTGCCTGATAGGCCGAAAGCGAGAATATAATAGAAACCACTGCCGCTAAAAATCCCAGCGTTCCGCCCTCTATCATAAAGGGAAAACGAATGAAATTGTTTCGCGCGCCAACCTGTTTCATTATGTTTATCTCAAGCTTTCTTGCAAAAACCGTAAGCTTAATGGTGTTTGCAATAACAACCATTGTAACTAATATAAGGGCGGTAACAACCGAAATGCTGATAATTAAAACAGTCTGTCTTATGGAAGCTAAGGTTTCGGCTAAATTTGAGGGGGCATTAACCTGTATAACTCCCTCTATAGCCTCCAAAGAAGAAACAGTTAAAGCAAGATCGGTGTAAGCCGATATTTTTATTCTGTAAGAATCGGGGAGGGGGTTGTCATCTTGTAGTCCCTCTAAAATTGCATCCCCGAGCTCTGCCGCTTGCTCTTTTAAAGCATCCGCCTTTGAAACAAAGGTAACGGAATTCAGCCCCTCAATAGCGCGAATCTGATTATCGGCTTCGGCTAATTTTTCTTCGCTTAAATCATCTAAGAAAATAACGATCTCATTTTGTTCTTCAACATATCTTATAATGCTGTTTAGATTAACCGAAAGCAAAAGCGCCGCGCTGATTAAAAATAGACAAGCAGAAAGAACACCAATAGAAGCAAATGTCATCAGCTTGTTTTTTGAAAGGCTTGAAAGCCCCTGTTTGGATAAGTATCTGAATGTACCGCCTCTCATAGCTTCGACTCCTTTACAACATCGGACTCGACCTTTCCGTTTTCTATAGTGATAACTCGTCCGCCGAATTTATCAACGAGCTTCATATCGTGTGTTACAACTAAAACGGTAGTACCGGCGCGGTTAATTTCAAAAAGAAGATGCATAATGTCAAAGGCTAAAGCGGGGTCGATATTTCCGGTCGGCTCATCGGCAATAATAAGCGCGGGATTATTAACCAAAGCTCTCGCTAAGGAAACGCGCTGTTGCTCGCCGCCCGAAATTTGGTCGGGATATTTTTTCGCCTTGGGACCAAGACCAACAAGCCCCAATATGTAAGGAACTCGTCTGCGGATATCTCTTGAGGAAACATTGGTAACGCGAAGCGCAAAAGCAACGTTTTCATAAACCGTCATACTCTTTATAAGGCGGAAGTCTTGAAAAACAACGCCGAGAGTTCTGCGGTAGGTAGGAATATCCTTGTTGGATAGGCGCGAAAGGTTGTATCCTCCAACGATAACTTCGCCTTTGGTAGCAACCTCCTCGCGGCGCAAAAGCTTAAATATAGAGCTTTTGCCGGCTCCCGAAGAGCCAACGATGAAAACAAATTCACCGTCGTTGATTTTAAGATTGATATTCTCTAAAACCAGAGAGTCCGATTCATAGGCGAAATCTACATTTTTAAATTCTATCATAATTAAAGTCCTTAATATTTAATAGGATTAGCTTTAAGATATTTCTGAACCATAAGTGCTACCTTGAATATAATAGCGTGGTCAAATTCTCTCAGGTCAAGACCTGTGAGCTTTTTGATTTTTTCTAAGCGGTAAACAAGAGTATTTCTATGAACAAAGAGTTTTCTTGAAGTTTCCGAAACATTCAGATTATTTTCAAAGAATTTCTGAATAGTGAAAAGAGTTTCTTGATCAAGCGATTCGATAGAACCTTTCTTGAAAACCTCTCTTAAAAACATATCGCAAAGGGTTGTAGGAAGCTGATAGATAAGACGGGCGATTCCGAGATTATCATAGCTGATGATGTTTTTTTCGGTATCAAAAACCTTGCCAACCTCTAAAGCTATCTGCGCTTCTTTGTAAGAGCGCGCAAGCTCTTTAAGACCAACAACAGCAGTTCCGATTCCAACAACGGCTTTTGTGTAGAATTCAGAGCCTAAAGTGTCAACTATCGAATTTGCAAGATGGTCTAAATCCTTAGGAGAAATATCGGCATTTATTTCTTTAATTAAAACAATATCTGTTTCGCTGACAGTAAATATGAAATCCTTTTGCTTGTCAGGGAAAAGATTCTGAACAACGCTGAATGCCGAAACCTCGGTAGGAGATACTATTTTAATAAGCATAGCAACTCTTGAAACCTCAGCGTTGAAATGAAGCTCTCTTGCTTTTATGTAAACATCACCGGGCAGAATATTATCGAGTACGATGTTTTTAACAAAATTATTCCTGTCATACTTTTCGTCGTAATATTGCTTAATGGAAGCAAAGGAAACGGATAAAAGGGAGCAGTAGCGAGCCGCAGCTTCATCGGTTCCTTCAACGAAAACGGCATATTCGAATTTATTTTTGTTTCCGAAGGTTTTGTAGGTGTATCCGTCTTTAACGATAGTTCCGCCTTCAGGAGAAACCAAAAGAGAAATGTCAACCGTTTCTCCAACCTTAATAAGCTCACTGCAGGAAATAATAACGAAGTTCTCATCTATAACGCCGATAACTCGGTCGATAGAATCCTTCATCTGAAAAACAACGCTCTGAAATAATCTGTTTGCCATAATGCTTCTCCTTTTATTCGTGCAAAATGCACAAGTTTAGTTTTTAAACAACAGCGTATAAAGCCACTAATATCATTTTACTAAATAATTTATGCATTTTCAACAGTTTTGCAGAAAAAACGAAAAAAATAAACAAATTTTTATGGGTTATTTCCCTGAAAACGACTAAAAGATTTCAAAATGTAACCTTTGCAAGACAATAATAGCATAGTGTAAAGGCTGAGTTGTGAACAAACTGTGAACAAATTACGAAAAGAAAAAATTTTATTAATTTGTAAAGAACTACCAAAATAAAAAAAGAAAGGGATAAAGGGAAATAAAAAGAAAAATAAAAAGAAAAAAACACTTGACAATAACATAAAGGTTTGTTATAATCTATTTCGCGCTTCGGAAAGATCCGCGTTAAGAAACGCCGGTATAGCTCAGTTGGCTAGAGCATGCGGTTCATACCCGCAGTGTCGTTGGTTCAAATCCGACTACCGGTACCATAAGGCCCGTTGGTCAAGCGGTTAAGACACCGCCCTTTCACGGCGGTAACATGGGTTCGATTCCCGTACGGGTCACCAGAAAATAAAAAGGCTTTTGTCAGACGACAAAAGCCTTTTTATTTTCAACGAAATTTGCCCTGAAGGGCAAGTGAAATAGCTTTGCTGGAAATATTTACTTCGTAAATGTGAAATATTCGCTAACGCGAATGTTGGCAAATTTCATTTCACATTGCGGCGAAGGAGCAATATTTCACAATGACCGTAGGTCATTATTTCACATCCGAAAGATATTTCATTTTAATTATTCCGTTAATTATGATATAATTTAATCAAAAAAGCGGTGCTAATATGGCTGAATTAAAGTTTAAAAAACTGTCAACAGAGTTTACAGTTTAACTGAAATGGTGTGCTTTTACTTACTTTTGCCTCGATTCTGCTCCATTTAGATAGTCTTTAGCAAGAAAAGAGACTCCTCTCTTTGTCAGAGAAGCCTCTTTCGGTTATATAACCCCCTTTTTCCATTTAAAAACGGAAAAGCAAACCGATAAGAGAATATAGGTAATAACTGCAAAACCCGCCGCAATGAAGAAATTAAGAGTGGGGAAAATAAGAGATAAAAGCTTCGAAAAGCAGCAAGCGGATATTATAAAGAATATCGGCATCAAAAGAGAACGGGAGAAATTTATTTTAAGTGATGTGATTTTTAAAAGCTTTAAAACGCTTAAAAATGTGTTAAATATTTCGCTTATAAGAATAACAAAGGCATACCCCGCTATACCCATTTTCGGAACTAATATTAAAACTAATACCAAGCTTAAAGCTGCATCTAAAATATTAACCCTCATGCAGTAAACCTGCTCACCCAGCCCCTTTAAAATATTATCAACCGCCCCGTCGAGATACATAACAATAGTTAAAGGAGCCAAAGACTTTAAATAAAAGGCGGGTGTAGTGTTTTTGAATAGGCTTAAAGAAAGCTCATCGGCATAAAAGAAGATAACTCCGCAAACCGCAACCGAATATAAAAAAGAAAGATAAAATACATAAGAGGTTATTTTTTCGGTCTTTTTGTTGTCGTTGAGCTTCTTTGCCTCTGCAAGCTCAGGAACTAAAAGCCCCGAAAAGGAATACATAAGAGCGGAAGGCGTAATTAAAACGGGGAGTACCATTCCTTTTATCATTCCGTAATTGCCGAGCGCATCGGTTCTTGAAAGCCCGTATTTCATTAAAGATGAGGGGATAAAAAGCTGTTCTAAAGTATAAAGAGCGCTTCTGACATAGGAAGATAGAGCAACAGGGAGAGAAACCGATAAAATTTCCTTTGTGGTAGACTCTCCTTTAGTAATCTCCGAACAGTATTTTCTTCGGTCGAAAAGAAAAAGAATGAAAATTACAATAAATCCTGCGATTTCTGAAAGGGTAGTTCCGAGCGATAAAGAAAGGCAGGAGCTTTTAACCCCAAAGGGTAAAACCGAAAGGAAGAATATAGTAGATAGAATGCGAATAATAAATGAAAAAACAGAAGATATAGTGCTTTTGGCAGGAGCTCTGACGGCGGTAAAATAGCCTGAAATTGCGGAAGAAGCCGCAAGAAAAGGGAGGGATAAAGAAAGAATATGAAGAGAGATAATGGTATCTTCGCTTTTTAATACGGTTTTACCTAAAAAAGGAGATAAAATAAAAAGCCCCGCAGCAATAGTGGTTCCGAAAATTAAGGATAAAGAGATACATCGAGAGGAAACGCTTTTAAGGCGAGAATAATTTTTCTCCGCTAATCTTTCGGCGATTCTTCGGGTAGCGGCAAGGTTTATCCCTGAAAGGGAAAGGGTAACGCCGAAGCGGTAAATAGACATAACAAGTCCGAAAAGACCTACCCCGCTTTCTCCGATTTTTGCAGAAATGTAAACGGTAAATATGCTTTCGGCAAGCTGGAAAACAAGGGAAACTCCCGTCAGCATAATTCCGTTTATAAGAAAATGTGTTATCCGTCGCATTATAAGGCTCCTTTTATGGAATTTCTTCTGATTTTATTAATATTAAAAGATTCCGTATTTAATGAAAAATGGTGATATTTTCATTAAAAATACGGTTGTTTTTTGTAAATTTTTATAGTAAAATAGAAAAAGAGTATGTGGAGGTGTTTAAAATTGAAAAAGATGAACAGTATTTTTATAAGTCCTGAAAAGCAGGGCGGCCATAATATAACTGAAACTATCTCTCTCCCATCTGAATTAATTATTCCTGTGCAGCAGCATATAGGCGCGCCGCCAGAAGTAAAAGTAGCGGTAGGTTCCGAAGTTAAAAAAGGTGATATCTTAGCAGACGGAGATGCCCCAATGTGTGTCCCTGTTCACGCTCCTTTAAACGGAACGGTAAAAGAAATATATGATTTTGTCCTATCCTCAGGTGTTAGAACAAGGGCTATAAAGCTTTTAGTAACAGGTGCGGGAGAAGATAATTTTGCGGCCCCAAAGGTAGAAAGCAAAGAGGATTTTATTTCCTTTGTCCGCTCTATCGGCGCGGTAGGCCTCGGCGGTGCCTCTTTCCCTACACATATAAAGCTTAATCCCCAAAAAGATGTAGATACTTTAATTATAAATGCGGCAGAATGTGAGCCGAGAATAACGGCTGACCAAAGAGAAATAGTAGAAAACTCCGAGGGAATTATAAACGGTATAAGACTTATCAAGAAATATACAGGCGTAGAAAAGGTGTATATAGCGCTCGAAAACCGCGAGAAGGAAGAAATCGAGTTAGTTAAAGAATTGATTAGGGAAGAAGAGGGTGTTTTTCTTTCCCTTTTAAAGCCTACATATCCGCAGGGCGCGGAAAAGGTGCTTATTTATAATGTAACGGGCAGAATCGTGCCTGAGGGTGGTCTTCCAATGGATGCAGGTGTAATCGTTATGAATGTATCAACGGTAGGCCTTATCGGCGCGTCTTTAATTTCGGGCGCTCCCTTAATGCGAAAGCGAATAACAGTCGGAGGAGATTGCTTAAAGGAGCATAAAAATATCTTTGTTCCTATAGGAACGAAAATTAAAGATATAGCCGAGTATTTCGGCGGATATATAAAAGAACCTGCGGCAATATTGCTCGGAGGCCCCATGATGGGGCAGGCAGTTTATTCCGATGAGTTCCCCATTATGAAAAATACAAATGCTGTATTGTTTTTGTCCGAAAAAGCCTTGGGAAAAAGAAAGGAAAGCGAGTGTATCCGTTGCGGAAGATGTATAAAGGCTTGCCCCTTTGATTTAAATCCCGTGTTTTTAGCAGATGCCTATGAAAACAGAGATGAGGAAGCCTTAAAGAAAGAGCATATTATGCTTTGTATGGAATGCGGAAGCTGCTCTTATGTTTGTCCCGCTTCGCGTCATTTAACCCAGTCGCATAGATTGGCAAAAACCTTTTTAAAAGAAAGGAGCGCTAAGAAAAATGGCAAATAAGCTTATAGTAGAGTCTTCTCCCCATCGTCATAAAGGCGTTTTTACAAACAACATAATGTTAGATGTGCTAATAGCGCTTCTCCCTGCAGTTATAGCATCGGCTGTACTTTTCGGCTTCAGAGCCTTGGTGTTGGTTTTTGTATCTGCCGCATTTTCGCTTTTGTGTGAATATCTCTTTAATGTAATAACCAAAACCCGTCAAACAGTAGGCGACCTTTCGGCATTGGTAACGGGCGTTCTTTTAGCCTTAAATGTGCCGGCAGGAATCCCTTTTTATATCCTTTTAATCGGCGATTTTTTTGCAATTATTATAGTTAAAGCCCTTTTTGGAGGAATAGGCAAAAACTTTGCAAACCCCGCGATTACAGCGCGAATAGTTTTGATGATAGCCTTTCCGTCAGCAATGGCAACCTTTTTAGAGCCTTTTTATGATACAGTCGCTTCGGCAACCCCTTTAGCTGATAAATCCGCTTCATATATGGATTTGTTTTTAGGAAATGTTTCGGGAAGTATAGGCGAGGTTTCCGCCTTAGCTTTAATAATCGGCGGAATATATCTCCTCTGTCGTAAAGTAATCTCTCCTATAATCCCTCTTTCCTTTATCGGAACGGTAGCGCTTATCTCATTTATAGCGGGAGAGGATCCCCTCTATGCAGTTTTGTCGGGAGGCCTTTTGCTCGGCGCTATATTTATGGCAACCGATTATGTAACAAGCCCCGTATCTGATAGAGGCAAATGGATATTCGGTATAGGCTGCGGTATAATAACCGCCCTTATCCGCCTTTATGGCTCATATCCCGAAGGTGTATCATTTTCAATTCTGCTTATGAATATATGTACCCCTCTTATTGAAAAAATTCCGGGCAGAAAGCCTTTCGGAGCAAAGGAGGCGGGAAAATGAGAGAGTATATAAAGGTATCGCTTTCTTTAGGAGTAGTATGCGCCGTAGTAACATTTCTGTTAGCCTTTGTCAATTCTTTTACAGCTCCTAAAATAAAGGAAGCAACAGATAAAAAAGCAGTAGAGCTTTGCAGGAAAGTTTATGAAGCAGAAAGCTTTAAAGAGAGGGAAGTTCCCGAAGATTTTTTAGAAACCGTAAATAAAATATATCTCGCTTCCGATGGCGGCTATGTTATAGCGGCGGTTGGAAACGGTTATGGCGGAGATTTAGTTGTAATGGTCGGTGTAAAAGAAGGAAAGGTAACAGGCTCTGCCGTTTTAACCTCTTCCGAAACCGAAAATATAGGAACAAAGGTTGAAACAGAAGAGTTTGCTTCCCGTTTTTCGGGGAAAGACCTTGAAAACTATACACAAGCCGATGCTATCGCAGGCGCAACTCGTTCCTCCAATGCTTATAAAACTGCGGTTGGAAATGCGCTGAAAGTATATGAAAATTTGAAAGCGGGGGAGTAATAGAGATGACGCTTTTTAAAAAATTAACGAAGGGAATTTTTAAAGAAAATCCCGTTTTTTCGTTAGTCCTCGGAACCTGCCCTACCTTGGCGGTAACAACTAACGCGCAAAACGGTATTTTTATGGGAATTGCCGCAACATTTGTTTTAATTTGCTCGAATATCGTTATTTCGGCTGTTAAAAAGCTCATTCCCTCTAAGGTTCGCCTTCCTTCATACATAGTTATAATCGCAGGCTTTGTAACAATCGTTTCTATGATAATGCAAGCTTTCTTGCCTGCCGCCTATGAAGCGCTCGGAATATTTCTGCCGCTTATCGTTGTAAACTGTATAATTTTAGGAAGAGCAGAGCTTTTCGCATCTAAAAACAATGTTTTTGATTCAGCATTAGACGGACTCGCAATGGGCATAGGCTTTACCTTTTCGCTGCTCTTGATAGGCTCATTGAGAGAAATAATAGGAAACGGAAGCTTTTTCGGAATGTCCCTTTTCGGCGGTTTTCAGCCTTTCCCGTTTCTAACAACCTCTTCGGGAGGCTTTTTAACCTTCGGAGTTTGTATGTGTCTGGTATCTATGATTTCTAAAAAAGAAATCAAAAGTACAGGCTGCGGCGGCTGTAAGCTTTGCGAGAAAGGAGAGTGTCAGGAATGAAAACCTTGATTATAATTCTCTTTTCTGCAATTTTCGTAAACAATTTTGTTCTATCTAAATTTTTAGGAATATGTCCTTTTCTCGGAGTTTCTAAAAAGCTTTCTTCGGCTGTAGGAATGTCGGTAGCGGTAACCGCAGTTATGGTAGTGTCTTCTGCAGTAACTTGGCCTATATATACCTATCTTTTAAAGCCAAAGTATGAATATCTCCAAACCTTGGTATTTATTCTTGTTATCGCATCTTTGGTGCAAATAGTTGAGATCCTTTTAAAGAAATTTGTACCTCCGCTTTATGAATCGTTAGGAATATATCTCCCTCTTATAACAACAAACTGCGCAGTGCTGGGTGTAGCCCTTTTAAACATTCAGGAGTCCTATACCTTTATAGAGAGCATAGTGAATGCGCTCGGCGCAGGACTTGGCTTTATGTTAGCACTCGTTTTGTTCTCGGGCATAAGAGAAAAGCTCGAGAAAAACGATAGAATACCAAAAGCCTTAAGAGGCCTTCCGATAGCCCTTATAGCGGCATCGATAGTTTCGGTTTCCTTTATGGGCTTTTCGGGTGTTATAGAAGGCATATTCAGGTAAAGGAGGAGAAGATTATGGAAATTATTATCCCTGTTGTTATAACAGTAGTAAGCGGACTTCTTCTCGGCCTTTTGCTTGCAGTTTTAGGTCATATCTTCGCAGTTCCCAAAGATGAAACAATAGAGAAATTAACAGAAGCCTTGCCGGGTGCAAACTGCGGCGGTTGCGGCTATGCAGGCTGTGAAGACTATGCTAAAGCTATTAAAAACGGCGAAGCCGCCCTTTCTCTTTGTTCAGCGGGCGGCGAAGAGGTGTATAAAGAGATATGCTCTGTTATGGGCGCAACCTCAGATGAAAAAATTACCCCGAAGAAAGCCTTTGTTTTCTGCGGCGGTTGTATCGACTATACAGAAGATAAAATGAAATATCGCGGAATCAATACCTGCAAAGCCGCTAATATGTATTTTCAGGGCAAAGGAAAATGCGATTTTGGTTGCTTAGGAATTGGCGATTGTGCCGCCGCTTGTCCCTTTGGTGCAATATCAATAAAGGACGACCTTGCAGTAATTGATAGAACGGTATGTACAGGCTGCGGAGCTTGTGTTTCGGCTTGTCCGAATTTCTTAATTTCGCTTATTCCTGCCGACCAAACGGTAGCGGTAAGATGTAAAAATGTCGAAAAAGGTGTTTTAACAAGAAAAGCTTGTACACATGGCTGTATCGGTTGCCGTAAATGCGAAAAGACCTGTCCTGTAGGCGCTGTAACGGTTGAAAACGGATTTTTAGCAAAAATAGATTATGATACATGTATTTCCTGCGGCGCTTGTGCTTCCGCCTGCCCGACAGGCGCAGTTTTTCCGATAAAAGAGGGTTGTAAAAACTAAAATTTCAGGGGTTTTGAATGAGTAAGAAGTTAAAACTTTTAATAAGCTTTATCTCGGTATTTCTGGTTTTTTCAGTTATTGCCTGCTCTGTTTTTGTCATCGTCGATATAAAGAAAAATATCGACGATAATTCTTCGAGCAGCTCTGAAAATTTCGAAAACGAGAGCTCTTATTTTGAAAGCATATCTTCCGAAATCTCTTCCGGGATTGCGGAGGAATCTTCGTCTGCGTCGGAACCTGAATCAGAACCCGAAACGGAATCTAAGCCGCCCGAATCTTCCTCAAAACCCGAACAGGAAACCCCGCCCCCGCATACCCATACATATTCAGTAGAAAAAACAGTAAAACCAACTTGTACTGAAGACGGATATACCGTCTATAAATGCTCTTGCGGCGAAAGCTATAAAACCAATGGCACCGCCGCACTGGGACACTCATGGGGAGAATGGAAAACAACCAAAGAGCCAACAACTGCCGCCGAGGGCGAAAAACAAAGAAACTGCACCCGTTGCGGAGAAAAAGAAATTAAAAGCATAGAAAAGCTCCCTAAACCCGAATCGCCGCCAGTAAACCCAAATGAAAGTTATATGTATATATTGGGAACAAGCGTTTTTTCTGCCGAAGACTTAGTAAATTATGTATTAAGATATAAAAGCAGAGATGAGCTGAAATTAAACTGCACTATTGAGGAATTGGCGGGCTATTATATATCCGAAGGTGCTGCCGAGGGAATAAGAGGAGATATTGCTTTCTGTCAGGCTATATGGGAAACCGGTTGGTTTACATTTGGCGGAAGTGTTCAACCCGATAGAAATAATTATTGCGGTCTTGGCGCAATAGATGACACTGCGGGCGGAGAAAAATTTGCAACTCCTCAAATCGGTGTCAGAGCCCATATTCAGCATTTAAAGGCCTATGCATCTACTGCTACAAAAGAGGATTTAGCATTTTCTTGTGTTGATACCCGATTTGATTATGCTAAAGATAAAGTTTTGCAAGATGGGATAGGAATAGCGAGAACATGGGTTGATTTAGGCGGCAGATGGGCGCAACCGGGATATGACCCTGCAAAGTATAATTCTTTGGAAGCTGCTATAGCCGCAGGCGATTCCTATGGCCATAAAATACTGTCTAAATATAAGCAATTAGCAGGTATTTCTTAAAAATTAAAAATTTAGCAAAAAATACTTGCATTTCATAATATTGTGTGGTATGATATTTGAGTATTTCGGCGTCTTGCCGAAGTGATGGCTTGCTTAAAGCAAGGTTTATCAGGCAGTCCTCTGCCCTCAGCAGGCATGAATGTCTTTAAAAAACAGGAGGAATTATGGACGCTATAAAGTTAGTAAACAGCGACCAGCTGAAAAAAGATGCACCCCAGTTCAACGTTGGTGATACCGTTAAAGTATCCGTTAGAATCAAAGAGGGTGAAAGAGAAAGAATCCAGCTTTTCGAAGGAACCGTTATCGCTAAAAAGCATGGCGGAATCGAAGAAACCTTTACAGTTCGTAGAGTATCCTACGGTGTAGGTGTTGAAAGGGTATTCCCCCTTCATTCTCCTAACGTTGAGAAGGTTGAGGTTGTCAGAAGAGGCCGTGTTCGCAGAAGTAAAATTTATTATCTTCGCGATAGGGTTGGTAAGGCATCCAAGGTTAAGGATCAGCTGAACTAATTAAAACAAACAGAAAAAGGGACGCTGGTTTAAAGTGTCCCTTTTTTGTTTCTCGAAATTTCAACGGAGGTAAATTAAATGGTAGTATCAAAAGGAAAATCTCCCTTTTCAAAAACAGTTAAGGAGATAATAGAATGGGTTTCCTCTATAGCGGCAGCCCTTATTTTTGTAACCCTTTTATTTACCTATGTTTTTCGCGTAGTAGGTGTTTCGGGCTCATCTATGAATCCAACCCTTTCTACAGGCGATAGAGTTATAATATCAGGGCTTTTCTATGAGCCGAAATATGGCGATATAGTAGTTACAACTCAGTCAGATGAAGATGATAAGCCGCTTATAAAAAGGGTTATAGCAGTAGGCGGTCAAACCGTTAAAATAGATTCTGAAAGCGGAGACGTATATGTTGACGGAAAGCTTTTGGAAGAGAGCTATATTTCGGGAAAAACCTTTGAAACAGGCGATATGGTAGGTGAGATAATAGTTCCTGAAGGCGAGGTCTTCCTTATGGGAGATAACCGCGCCATATCTTGGGATTCAAGATTTAATGAAATAGGAACTATTGATGAGCGTCATATTCTCGGAAAGGTTTATTTAAGAATTTGGCCCTTTTCCGAAATAGAGCTTTATTAAAACAATTCGGCAGCCTAAAACGGCTGCCTGTTTTTTAAAAGGAGGAAAGAAAAATGGAACCGATGGATATTCAATGGTTTCCCGGTCATATGACAAAAACATTTCGTATGATGGAGAAAAAGATTCATCTTTGCGATGGTGTGGTTGAGATTGTCGATGCCCGAATTCCTTTCAGTAGCAGAAACCCCGAATTCGATAAGCTTTTAAAAACAAAACCAAGAATAATAGTTTTAAATAAATCCGATTTATCAGACCCCAAAGTAAACGAAGAATGGGCAGAGTATTACCGCAAAAACGGTATCCGCCCCTATCTTTGCGATAGTAAATCGGGAAAAGGCGTTAAAGGCTTTGATAAAATGGTGTCAGAGGTATTCTCTCAGCAGATAGAGAGAAACCGCCAAAAAGGAATGGTCGGAAAGAAACAGCGCCTTATGGTTATAGGAGTTCCCAATGTAGGAAAATCAACCTTTATAAATAAGCTCGCAGGCTCCAATGTAGCCTTGGCAGAGGATCGTCCTGGTGTAACACGCGGCGGACAATGGGTAGTTTCCTCTTGCTCTGCCGATTTATTCGATACCCCCGGAGTTTTATGGCATAAGTTCGATGACAAAGAAATGGGAGAGCATCTCGCCTTCTGCGGCTCGATTAAGGACGATATATTGGATAAAGAGCATTTAGCCTGTCGCCTTTGCGAGTTTCTTTTCGAAAATTACAGAGAAGAGTTTTTATCCCGCTATAATATCTCGGCTCCCGAAGAGAGCGATGGATACGACCTTTTGCAATTAGTTGCAAGAAAAAGAGGAATGCTGATCTCAGGCGGCGAGCTTAATACAGAGAGAGCGGCGGCTATGCTGCTCGATGAATTCAGAGGCGGAAAAATCGGAAAAATTAGTCTTGAAAGACCGAAGGTGTAAAAAATGTTCGAATTTGAAACAAAATGGTATTCCCTCGGCGCTGAATATGTCTGCGGAATAGATGAAGCGGGCAGAGGCCCTTTGTATGGCCCTGTATTCGCGGCGGCAGTAGTTTTGAAAAAAGATGATTTGATAGAGGGCGTAAACGATTCCAAAAAGCTTTCCGAAAAGAAAAGAGAAAAGCTTTATGATGAGATAGTTTCCCGTGCGCTATGTTACTGTGTAGCCTCTGCGAGCGCTAAAGAAATAGATGAGATAAATATACTCAATGCAACAATGCTTGCAATGAAGCGCGCCTTTGAAGGTCTTATAGTAAAGCCCGATGCCGCGCTTATAGATGGCATCTCTGCGCCCCCGATTTCTGCTGAAACAGAATGTATTGTAAAGGGCGATTCTAAAAGTGCTTCTATTGCGGCGGCTTCTATTTTGGCAAAGGTTTCAAGAGATAGAGCCATAAAGGAAGATGGAGAAAAATATCCCGAATATGCTCTCGAAAAACATAAGGGCTACGGCACAAAAGCGCATTATGAAGCCATTTTAAAACATGGTTTATTGCCCGAGCACCGCCGCTCCTTTTTAAAAAATCTCGATGAGAAAAGAGCAAAAATATGAACCGCGGAGAATTCGGAGAAAAAGCGGCGGCTAAATATCTTCGCAAAAAGGGCTATAAAATAATAGAAACAAACTATAAAATTGTCAGCGGAGAGATAGATATAATCGCCTATAAAAAGGGGATTTTAGCTTTTGTAGAGGTTAAAACCCGTTCCTCTCTTTATGGGGGAAGACCTGCCGAAGCGGTAACTATATTCAAGCAAAAAAGAATAATCAGCGCGGCGCGAAATTATATATTAAATAATAAAATTTCGGGCCAACCGAGGTTTGATATTATAGAAATTCTTTTAAATTCCAGCGCCGAAGAGATAAAGGAGATTGTTCATATTGAAGATGCCTTTTGCTGATTTTCACTCTGATACCCTTACCGTTATGTCGGAAAAAGGGGCTGATTTGTTCGAAAACGGGTTAAATTTTGATGCAAAATTTGCGCAAAATTTGGACGAATTTTTGCAAGTTTTTGCTATTTTTTTACCCGAAAATTTATCTGAAAAAGAGGCAAAAGAATACTACCAAAGAAATATTGATTATTTTCATAATCAATTAAACCGTTTTTCTGATAAGGTGATACTCGTTAAAAAAAGAGAGGATTTGAAGAAAAAAGGGAAGATAAAAATTCTTCTTTCTATCGAAAATTTCTCCTTTGCGGCAGAGGAAGAAATCAAAAAGGTTTACGAAGATGGGGTAAGAATTGCCTCGCTTACATGGAATTCGGATAATGCCTTTGCGGGCGGAGCGTTAGGCAGTGGTCAGATTTCGGAGAATGGCAAAAAAATTATTCGGAAAATGGAAGAAATCGGGATAACCTTAGACCTTTCGCATTTAAATCCGAAGAGTATAGATGATGCGCTGAAAATAGCGAAAAAGCCCGTTTTAGCAACCCATAGCAGCAGCCTTTCGATCCATAAAAATCCCCGAAATTTAAGCGACGAAAGCTATTTGGAAATTGTCCGTCGCGGCGGGGTTGCAGGGGTTAATTTTCATAAGGATTTTATAGGCCCGAATTTTGATGCGACAGCGGTAGCTCGGCATATCGAGCATTATTATAAATTAGATGAAAACGGCGTTGTTTTAGGGAGCGATTTCGATGGCGCCGATATGCCAAATGATATAAGAGGACTTCGAGATATCGGGCTTATTTTTTCAGAGATAGAAAATTTGGGTATTCCGATAGAGAAATTATATGAAAATGCTATTCAGTTTTTAGAAAAAATTCTGTGAGGAAAAGTTATGAGCGTTTTTGCCATAGGAGATCTTCATTTATCGCTTTCGAGCGATAAATCAATGGAGGTTTTCAGAGGATGGGAAAATTATGTTGAGAGAATACGGGAGAACTGGGAAGCTACAGTTGCGCCTGAGGATACCGTTGTAATTGCGGGGGACCTTTCTTGGGGAATGAGCTTAGAAGAGAGTTTACGCGATTTCGAATTTCTAAATTCTTTAAATGGGCAAAAAATTATTTTAAAGGGTAACCACGATTATTGGTGGGCAACGGCGAATAAGATAAACAGCTTTTTTAAGGAAAAAGGACTTTCTACCCTCTCGCTTTTACATAATAATCATTATGAAATAGGCGGAATATCCATAGCGGGAACGCGCGGCTGGATATTAGAGGAAAATGCCGTTTTTACCGCAGAGGACAAAAAAATTGCATTGAGAGAAGAGGGAAGACTTCGCCTTTCTTTAGAGTCGGCTTCGAAGGCGGGGTTAGAGCCTGTTGTTTTTCTCCATTATCCGCCGATTTTTAAGGCGGGTAAGGCAGAAGGTCTTATAGAGATTATGAAAGAATTTGGTGTTCGGAGATGCTTTTACGGACATATTCATTCTGCCTCTAAATCCTTTGCGAGCGAGGGAATTATTGACGGAATTGACTATAAACTCATCTCTTCGGACTATTTAAAGTTCAAACCTTACAAAGTTATTTAAAAATCTTTATAAAAGGTTTGATTTTTAAAATAAGGTATGATATAATAAAACGGTTGGAAATATTTTTAAGGGGTAGTAAAAAATGACTATTACAAAAAAAGAACAAATCAGCGAAAACGAATACTTATTATCTGTAGAGGTTTCGGGCGAGCAGTTTACCGCTGCCGTTGACCGCGCTTTCAAGAAAAACGCTAAGAGCATTCAGGTTCCCGGATTCCGCAAGGGCAAGGCTCCCAGAAGCATTATCGAGAAGCTTTACGGCGAAGGCGTATTCTTTGAAGATGCTATAAACGATGTTTATCCTGCAGCATATGCTGAGATGGTTGAAGAGAGCGGACTTGAGCCCGTTAATAAACCCGATGTTGAGGTTAAGAGCGTTGATAAAAACGGCTTTACCTTCGATGCTAAAATAACCGTTAAACCCGCAGTTAAAATTTCTTCCTATAAGGGATTAAAAGCTAAAAAAGATGTTAAAACTGTAACTGCTAAGGAAGTTAATGCTGAGATTGAAATGCTCAGAGACCGCAACTCCAGAATGGTAACAGTTGACGATAGAGCAACCAAAAACGGCGATACCGTTACATTTGATTTCGACGGATATGTTGACGGCAAGCAGTTTGAGGGCGGCAAGGCTGAGAAATATACCCTCGTTTTAGGTTCGGGACAGTTTATCCCCGGATTTGAGGAGCAGATGGAGAACCATAATATCGGAGATGAATTCGATGTTAATGTTGAGTTCCCGAAGGAATACCATGCGGCTGAGCTTTCCGGCAAGCCCGCTGTATTCAAGGTTAAGATCCACGAAATCAAGGTTAAAGAGCTTCCTGAGCTTGATGATGAGTTTGCAAAGGATGTAAGCGAATTCGATACTCTTGATGAGCTTAAGAAAGACACCAAGAAGAAAATTCAGGAAAGAAACAAAGCAGCTGCTGAGAACGCTTTTGAAAGCGAAGTTTTAGATAAGCTTATGGAGAACACAGAGGTTAGCATTCCTAAATGCATGATTGATGCGCGCGTTGATGAAATGCTCAATGAGTTTGACTATCGCTTATCTTCTCAGGGAATGAGCCTTAAGAATTATATGGAATATACCGGTATGACCGAGGAAGCTATGCGCGAGAATTATAACGAGCAGGCAGAGAAGCAGGTTAAGCTTCGCCTTTCCTTGGAAGAGGTTGCAGCGCTTGAGGGATTTACAGCATCTGACGAAGATGTTGAAGCAGAAATCAATAGAATTGCTGAAACCTATTCTGTTCCCGTAGAGCAGGTTAAAGGTCTTATCGATCCCAAAGAAATCAAGAAGGATATTCTTGTAAACAAGGCTTTGGAAGTTGTGAAGAATTCTGCAGAGGTTGAGGAAAAGAAGCCTGCTGCAAAGAAAACAACAGCGAAGAAAGATGCCGAATAATTAAGTTTTTAAAGGAATGTGCAATCGGCTGAGGGCTGTTTGCACATTTCTTATATATAAAGTTTAACGGAGGAATTTAAGATGAGTTTAGTACCTATGGTTGTCGAACAGACTAATCGCGGGGAAAGAAGCTATGATATTTTTTCCCGCCTTTTGAACGACAGAATAATTATGCTTTGCGATGAGGTTAATGATGCAACTGCAAGTTTGGTTGTAGCTCAGCTTCTATACCTTGAAGGTCAGGATCCCGAAAAGGATATTAGCCTTTATATAAACAGCCCCGGCGGCTCGGTTACTGCGGGTATGGCTATTTACGATACAATGCAGTATATCAAATGCGATGTTTCTACAATTTGTATCGGTATGGCTGCATCTATGGGAGCATTCCTTTTATCAAGCGGCGCTAAGGGCAAGAGATATGCTCTTCCTAACAGCGAGATTATGATCCATCAGCCGCTCGGCGGAATGAAAGGTCAGGCTACTGATATTAAGATACACGCTGACCATATTTTAAAAACTAAAGAAAAGCTCAATCGTATCTTAGCGGAGAATACAGGCAAGATGATAGAAGAGATAACCCGCGATACCGAAAGAGATAACTTTATGGATGCTGAAACTGCTTGTAATTACGGGCTTGTTGATAAAGTAATCGAAAAGAGATAGGAGACTTTAAATGTCCACTAACAACTCGAAACCGCCGCTTCATTGCATATTCTGCGGAAAAACAGAGAGCGATGATTTAAGGTTTATTCAAGGCCCCGGCGGAGTTATATGCGAAGAATGTATATCGCTTTGCCATTCTCTTCTAAACGACGAGGAAGCTCCCCAAAGGAAGAGAAGAGCGCCGAAAAAAGAAAGCGTTTTAATGACCCCTCAGCAGATGAAAGAGGTTTTAGACCAATATGTTATCGGTCAGGACGATGCTAAGGTTGCGCTTACCGTTGCGGTTTATAACCATTACAAGAGAATTTTTCTGAGAGCAGATAACGATGTTGAAATTCAAAAGAGCAATGTTCTCCTTTTAGGACCTACAGGCGTTGGAAAAACTCTTTTGGCAAGTTCTTTAGCTCGTATGCTTAATGTTCCCTTTGCTATCGCCGATGCAACAACCCTTACAGAGGCAGGCTATGTCGGCGAGGACGTAGAGAATATATTGCTTCGTCTTATTCAGAATGCTGATTATGATATTTCTCTTGCTGAGCGCGGAATTATTTATATTGATGAGATAGATAAGATTTCAAGAAAGTCGGAAAATACCTCTATTACCCGCGATGTCAGCGGAGAGGGAGTTCAGCAGGCGCTTTTGAAAATTTTAGAGGGAACAACAGCTTCTGTTCCTCCTCAGGGCGGAAGGAAGCATCCTCAGCAGGAGATGCTTAAAATTAACACCTCTAATATTCTTTTCATCTGCGGCGGTGCATTTGACGGACTTGAAAAGATTATATCTTCAAGAGCCAACCGCTCAACCTTGGGCTTTGGCGGAACTGTTTATACAAAGCAGGAGAAAAAAGGCGCAGAGCTTCTTAAAAAGGTTTTGCCGAGCGATATCGTTAAGTTTGGAATAATTCCTGAGCTTATAGGCAGAATGCCTGTTATAGCGGCGCTTGATGCTTTAGATGTTGATAGCTTGGTTAGAATTTTGAAGGAGCCTAAAAACGCTCTTACAAAGCAATATCAGAAGCTTCTTTCTATGGAGAATGTTGAGCTTGTTTTTGAGGACGAGGCTTTAAGAGAAATAGCGGAGAAGGCAATAGAGAGAAAAACGGGCGCGAGAGGACTTCGCGCAATAATGGAAGAAATATTAACTCCCGTTATGTTTACCGTTCCGAGCGACCATACTATTGAAAAGATAGTTATAACTCCCGAAAGCGTTAACGGTGGACTTCCGAGCCTTACACATAATAAGCAGCGTGAGCCTTTAAAGCTTACCTATAAAACGCCTGAAATCAAGGGCAAAACCTACGCATAAAATGTGAACACCGTCCGTTTTTTGCGGACGGTGTTTTTAAGGATTAAAACGATATGAGAATGAGAAGAAAGCCTTATGCAAGGGGAGAACTTGCATCGGTTGATTTTAATATACAAGCGCCTCTGGAGCATTATAGCAAATGGGCTTCTATCTTTAAAAGAAAAGCCCCCTTGATGCTCGAACTCGGCTGCGGAAAAGGCGGATTTATAGCCGAGCTTGCGGCTCAAAATCCCGATATAAACTATCTCGCGGTTGATATTAAAAGCGAGGTTTTGGTTGTTGCAAAGCGAAATATAGAAAGAGTTTTTGCCGCTGTTGACAGAGAGATAGACAATGTTTTAATAATGGCCCACGATATTGAAAGAATTGATATGATATTATCTCCCGAGGATAAAATCGAGAGAATTTATATAAACTTTCCCAATCCTTGGCCAAAAGCGAAGCACAAGAAAAGGCGGCTTACATATCCCCGACAGCTTATGAAATACCGCGAATTTTTAGTAGACGGCGGAGAAATTCGTTTTAAGACCGACGACGATGAGCTTTTCGAGGAAAGCTTGGAATATTTTTCTGATTGCGGTTTTAAAATTACATATTTAACTTGGGATTTACACAGAGAAAACAGAGAGGATAATATTATAACCGAACACGAAAGAATGTTTTCTTCTGAGGGTATTCCGATAAAAATGCTTATAGCAGAAAAGCAGGAAATGAAAAAAGATGTATGAGGAAAAGATAAATTATCCCGAGATAACAGAGTTTCTTAATAATAATTTATCGCCTCTTATTGGCGATGCGGCGGTATTGGAAAAGGAGCTTAGAGAAAATGAGCATCTTCCGATAGTTCGCCCCTCGGCGGCAAGGTTTTTGCAGTTTTTATGCCTTTTAATAAAGCCCCGGAAGATATTGGAGATAGGAACCTGCGTTGGTTTTTCGGCAATTTTAATGAAAAACGCTTGTCCGAATGCCGAGATTACAACTATCGACCGATATGACTATATGATAAACCGCGCCAAAGAAAACTTTGCTCGGTTTGATAAAGAGGGGAAAATAACCCTTTTAGAGGGACAAGCGGCTGAGATTTTGCCGACCTTAAAGGAAAAATACGATTTTATTTTTCTTGATGCGGCTAAAGGGCAGTATCCCGCGTTTTTGCCTTATTTATTGGAAAGACTTTCTGATAACGGGGTTTTATTAGTTGATGATGTTCTTTTTGATGGGCTTGTTGCCGAAAGCTCAAGAAGCTCAAGGCGGGATATGACTATTGTTAAAAGGCTTCGCTCGTTTATTTCGGAAATAACAAATAATGAAGAATTATATAGCGCACTAACACCCATTGGCGACGGAATGATTTTAGTTCAGAAAAGAGGGGAAAATAAATGGCATTAGAAAGAATACAGAAAATAATCAGCACCGGCGGATATTGCTCAAGAAGAAAGGCAGAGGAGCTTATAAGGCAGGGGATAGTTACTGTTAACGGCAGACCTGCTAAAATAGGCGACAGCGCTGATCCTTTAAGGGATATTATCGCTGTAGATGGGGAAAAGATAATAATAAATGCAAAAAAGGAAAAACTTTATGTAATGCTTTATAAGCCCCGCGGTTATGTTACAACCATGAGCGATGAACTTGGCAGAAAATGCGTTACAGAGTTAGTTTCCGACCTTCCCGACAGGGTTTATCCTATCGGCCGACTTGATAAAAATTCCGAGGGACTTTTATTATTGACGAATGACGGAAAATTTGCTAATATGATAATGCACCCAAGCGGCGGAATAAAAAAGCATTACCGCGTAACGGTTAGAGAGAAGGTAACAGAAGAGCAGATAATTGCCTTATCTTTGGGCGTTGAGATAGACGGGAAGAAAACCGCTCCCTGCACGATTCATGTTATATCGGCAGACCCTAACAGAACTGTTATGGAATTTATCCTCTCAGAGGGCAGAAACCGCGAAATTCGCAAGATGTGCGAAACTCAAGGACTTACTGTGGTAAGACTTAAAAGGTTCGCAGAAGGGGCTGTAAAGCTTGGTATGTTAAAACCCGGTGAATACCGGTTGCTAAAAAAAGAAGAGGTAGCGGCGCTAAGAGCCGCCGCCATAAAAGGTATCGCAAAATCAGATACCGAAAACAGAAAGGAGAAATAAAAATGGAGATTACAAAACAGAGCGTTGTAGGAGATGTTTTAGATTTTGACCCCACAACAGCAGAATATTTCCTCGAAATGGGAATGCATTGCTTAGGTTGCCCCTCTGCAAGAGGAGAATCTATTGAGGACGCTTGCGCTGTTCACGGCGTTGACGCTGATGAATTAGTTGAAAAAATCAAAGCACATATTGCGAAATAGCCTTAAAAGGCATTTCG
>JAGBHD010000011.1 GCA_018110785.1 Oscillospiraceae bacterium | reverse complement strand
TTTCCCATTCCCTGCATCATTCCCTCTATGATAATGGGAACTCCGTAAAACGGCTCGGAAAGCGCTACCATTTTTAAAACAGTAGTTCCCAAGAGAATTACCTCTGCATCCTTACTAAAAAGTCCCATCATATTTTCTGCGAAAATAAAAAGGAGACTGCCCGAAGCTATCATAAGCAAGGTTTCTATTAAAATGATCATTCTGCCCAAAGAGCGTATCCTTTCCCTATCGCGGGCGCCAAGCGCATTTCCTGCCAAGGTTGCCGCCGCCGTTTGCATACCGTAACCGGGGATATAAAATGCAGATTCGACAGTATTTGCAATTGTATGCGCGGCGGTTGATATCTCACCGAGAGAATTTACCATTGCCGCAAAAGCAACATATCCTAAAGATGTTCCAAACCTCTGCAAGGCATTAGGTAAGGCAACCTTCAAACAAGGCTTTAAAACCGCCCAATCGGGTTTTATTGATTTGCCTTTCGGGCTTATAACGGGGTGCTTAAATAGCGCGGCGGTTATTAAAATTCCGCCTACAACAAATGCGATAGCGCTAGCCAAAGCCGCACCGATAACACCAAGCCCTGCTCCGTAAATTATAATATCGGTAGAAAACAGCGTTACAGTTCTTGTAGGATAGATAAAAGCAAAATTTAAAATAACATTGATAATATTTACCCATAATCCTATGAGCATTGGTGTTTTGGTATCTCCTACGGCTCTAAGCAATGTGCCGAAAATTATAGTTGCCGTTCTGAAAAGCATTGGCGCATAAAGGATAAAAAAGTATCTCTCCGCGATATCTCGAATACTAGGCTCTACCTGCATCCAAACAGGTACATATTTGCTTAAAGAAAGGGTTAGTACCGTAAAAAAACTGCCGCAGACTAAAACTGCAAGTACTGCTTGAGAAGAAGCAGCTGCCGCTTTTTTATAGTCCCCCGCGCCATAGGCTTGAGCTATAAATGCTAAAAATCCAACACCTAAAGCCGATATGGTACTATTTATAAGCCAATTTATCGTAACGGTTGCTCCTACAGCCGCCGTAGCCTCTGTTCCAATAGAGCCTACCATAGCCGTATCAATATATTGAACGGCTGTTTGCATTATCTGCTCTAGCATAGTTGGCCAAGCAAGCGCAAAAATAACCGGTATCAATGAAAACCCTTTATTTATTTTTAACCCCTTTTTCATAAAACCCTCTTTTGTTCCAGCTTAATAAAACATTTTAATTATATCAAAAAAACTCCGTATTGTAAACATTTCCTTTGTTTGGTATAATAGGTTTCAAGGAGTTGAATTTTGAGATGTATAATTTTTTTGTTGATAGCGAAAACAAACAGTCGGGCTGTTATTTTATATCAGGGCCCGATTATAATCATATAAAAAATGTATTGAGAATGCGTATAGGCGAAAGTTTTTTAGTCAGCTCCAATGGCAAAAGCGACCTTTGCGAAATTGAAGCCTTCAGCGAAGAAAAGGTAATAGCCAAAATAATTGAAGAAAACTATAAAAACACAAATCTGCCTATTAAAATTCATCTCTTTCAGGGACTTCCCAAATCAGAGAAAATGGAGCTTATAATTCAAAAGGCGGTAGAACTCGGCGCAGAAGAAATTATCCCCGTTGAAATGAGCCGCTCTGTTGTAAAGCTTGATGATAAGAAAAAGAAAAGTAAAACTGCCCGTTGGCAGGCTATATCAGAAAGCGCGGCAAAGCAAAGCAAGAGAAATTCTGTTCCCGTAGTTTCAGATGTCATTTCATTTAAAGAAGCCTTAAAGAAAGCGGCAGAGCTTGATATTCTTTTAGTTCCTTACGAAAACAAAAACGGCATGGAAGCTACCAGAGAAGCCCTTTCAGAAATAAAAAGCGGAATGTCTGTTGGTATTCTGATAGGACCTGAGGGCGGATTTGATGAAGCAGAAATAGAAGCAGCGCTTAATATCGGCTGTAAGGTTATTTCTCTTGGCAGCAGAATTTTAAGAACTGAAACCGCCGCTATCGCCGCTATTTCAATGTGTATGCTATATAGCGAAATGTATCTCGGCGGTGAAGAAATATGAAAAAACTTCCCGAAGAATATGTAAAAAGAATGAAAGTGCTTTTAGGCGGCGAATATGGGGCTTATGAAAGCGCATTAGAAAAAGAACCCGTAAGGGCTTTTCGCGTTAATACAGATAAGATTTCTCTTTCCGACTTTGAAAAAATAAATATCTTCGGTCAAGAGAAGATCCCTTATGTTCAAAACGGATATTATCTTAATTTCGATAAGGTCGGGAATCACCCTTATCATCATGCAGGTATTATATATGTTCAAGAGCCTGCGGCGATGGCGCCTGCCGAATGCATAGATATAAATCCCGATTGGAAAATTCTTGATATGTGCGCCGCTCCGGGCGGCAAAAGCTCTCAGCTTAAAAACAAGCTCTCGGAAAAAGGCATTCTTGTTTCTAATGAGATAATCCCCTCGAGATGCAAAATTTTAACGGGAAATATAGAAAGGCTGGGCTTTACAAACTGCGTAACTACCTGTATGGATTCTAATAGAATTGCAAATCTTTTTCCCGAAACCTTTAATATGATAATGGTAGATGCTCCCTGCTCGGGCGAGGGTATGTTCCGAAAGGAAGAAATCGCTATAGATGAATGGAGCGTAGATAATGTTAAAAGGTGCGCTAAAAGGCAGTCTGAAATTTTAGAAAACGCCGCAAAAGCCCTTGCACCCGACGGATATATAGTTTATGCAACCTGCACCTTCTCTTTAGAAGAAAATGAAATGACTATAGATGCTTTCCTTTCTTCCCACCCCGAATTCGAGATAGTTCCCGTAAAAGAAGATGTAGAAAAAGCTACAGAGAGTGGTATTTTCTTTGAGGGCTGCAGCTGCGCTGATATCTCTTTCGCCCGAAGATTTTATCCTCATAAAAATAAAGGCGAGGGACAGTTTATGGCTGTTCTTCATAACAAATGTGAAAATCATTTTTCTTATAAGCCTAAAACTTCGCCTATCAAAATAGATAAATCTGTATTTTCTTTTCTTGATGATACCTTGGAGGATTATAATAAAGAAAATGTTGCCATCTATGGTGATAATTTCGTATATTTTCCGCCCAATTTCGAGATAAAAAAAGGCTCCGCGTTTATGTGCGGCGTAACTATTGGGGAGCTTCGCAAAAATTATATTATGCCTCATCATCAGTTCTTTATGGCTTTAGGCAAACATTTTAAGCGAAAAATAGAACTCTCTCCCGATAGCGAAGAAATGAAAAAATATCTTCGCGGAGAGGAGTTTGCGGTAAACTCTCCGAACGGTTGGGCGGTTGTAACAACCGAAGGCTGCACCGTTGGCGGTGTTAAAGTAGTTTCATCTGTTGCGAAAAATCATTATCCAAAGGGACTACGAATAAAAGGAACTCAAACCTAGGTTTGAGTTCCTTTTTTCATTAGATGTTTTCCGAAAGAATAAACTGGAGTTTACCGCCCGATGTAATCTCCTCATAGGTAAGATATGTTCTGTTTATCTTCTCGCCGTTTAAATATATTTCCTTTATATAGGGGAAATCTAAAAGCTCCTTATCGCATTCGATAGTAAGGCTATCTGCGATAGCGCAGTTGTGATAATCGGGTGAAAGCTTAATTTTTGCCTTTTTAAATAAAGGTGTGTTGATATAGAATTTCGGGTCGGCAGGGCAAATCTGACTGAATCCGAGCGCCGATAAAACATACCAAGCAGATAACTGTCCAACATCTTCATTTCCGCAGAAACCGAAAGCTCCTAAGCGGTAACCCTCTTTTTGAACTCTGCGAGTCCAATACTGAGTTCTATGAGGCTGTCCTAAAATATTGAAATAATGAGTTATATTATGACAAGGCTCGTTCGAATGGTTATAATCCTCGTTCCAAAGCGCCGAGAAGTCCGCTTTAGAGAATAAGCGCTCTAAAAGCTCTATCGTTCTTTCTTTTCCAAAAAGCTCAGAAAGCCCTGAAACATCAAAAGGAATAAACCATGATTGTTGGAAAATATTGCTTTCGGTACAACCGAAATTATCGTATTCGTCTTTAACAGGAGCAAAGCTTCCGCTTTCATCTCTAGCGCCCATAAAGCCTGTTTCGGGATTAAAGTTTTCCTTGTAGCTGTTTATCCTGTTTAAGAAATATTCTGCATCAGCCTCTTTACCAATCTCCTTTGCAACCCTATACATTGTATAATCGGCAAGTAAAAATTCAAGGGTATCGCTGAGTCTGTTTGCAACATAAGCGTTTTCGATATATTCTCTTGTTTTCGGTCTTATAGATTTAAAAGGTTTTCCCCAAAGCTCATTCAAAGACTTAGAAGAAGCGACTGCAATTTCATAAGCCTTTTCGATATCGTATCCTCTGATTCCCTTCATATATGCATCAGCAAAAACTATAAGTCCTGGGTCGCCTACCATACAGCCCGAATCAATTCCCATAAGCTCCCATTTCGGAAAAGAGGAATTTTTGTCAATCGCTATATTCAAAAGCGAATTAACCTCATCATTTACCATATCAGGGCGAATAAGCGTTAAAAGAGGAAACTCGCTGCGATAAACATCCCAACCGCTGAACATAGTTCTATGGGTATAATCTGCCGTCTTTATTTCGCCGTCTGCAGTGCGAAAGCGCCCATCGCAGTCCACAGCCGTTCTCGGGTCAAGTAAAGTATGGTAAAGACAGGTATAAAAAAGGGTTAAATCTGTTTCGTCTTTTCCTTGAACTACAACGCAGTCTAAAGCCTTTTCCCAAGCTTCTGCCGCATTTTTAACAGCATCAGAAAATTCCAAGTATTCTGCTTTGAGGTTATTCCTTGCGCCCTCTAAATCGGTATATGAAATACCGCATTTTATCTCTATCTTCTCGGAAATCTCTGTATCAAAACGAAGCAAAAGACCTGTATCTTCTCCCTCGAAGGATTTAATATCTTCTTCGAAAAATTCCTCATCTGCGAAAAAGCGGCTGCTTTTAGGCGCTTTGGAAAGCTCTAAAGAAAAATAAAGTGTGTAATCAATTTTTCCCTGACCTCTTCCGAAGCCTCCGCCATTAGGTGTGCAAACGATATAACCTTCAATGCGCCTGTCATCTAAAATATCAATATGCTGAAAATCAGAATGTCCCGCAATTCTGCGCGAGAAATTAAATATAATTCCTGCATCGTCTGCTTTAGGATATGTAAAGCGCAAAAGCCCCGTATGAATAGTTGCAGTAGCTTCCGCTAAAATACCGTATTTCTCCAAAAAGACAGAATAGTATCCCGCCTTAGCCGTTTCCTTTTCGTGAGAAAAAGGCGATTTCCAACCTTCTGTTCCTTTATTAAAAGAAACCTCCGCATTACTGCCGCTTCTAAGCGAAGTCTTACCTACAATCGGCATAACCTGCAAATTTCCTAAATCACCATACCAGCCAATTCCGCTCATATGGTTAAAGCTAAATCCCTCTATAGTATTCTGACAGTAGTTGTAGCCTGTTCCGTTATCTCCGCCCGTTACAGTATCGGGAGAAAGCTGTACCATTCCGCCCGGCAAAACCGCACCTGGGTAGGTCTTACCTCCGCCGTGTAAGCTCGTCTGCTGTTCATCGCCAACAGTTCCAATCATCGGATCTATATATTT
>JAGBHD010000010.1 GCA_018110785.1 Oscillospiraceae bacterium | reverse complement strand
AGGAACTCACCCATAAGGCCTTTTTCACCTGTAGCGGGGTCACGTGTAAATGCAACACCTGTACCGCAATTATCACCCATGTTACCGAATGCCATCATCTGAACGTTAACAGCGGTACCCCAAGAATAAGGAATATCGTTGTCGCGACGGTAAACGTTTGCACGGGGGTTATCCCAAGAACGGAATACTGCTTCAACAGCGCCCATAAGCTGCTCTTTAGGATCAGAGGGGAAATCCTTTCCGATCTTAGCTTTATATTCAGCCTTGAACTGTCCTGCGAGTTCTTTAAGGTCTTCAGCTGTAAGCTCAACGTCCTGAGTTACGCCTTTTTCTTCTTTCATTTTGTCGATAAGCTCTTCAAAATATTTCTTACCAACTTCCATAACTACATCAGAATACATCTGAATAAATCTTCTGTAGCAGTCCCAAGCCCAACGAGCGTTATTCGACTTTGCAGCCATAACTTCAACAACTTCTTCGTTAAGACCGAGGTTAAGAATTGTATCCATCATACCGGGCATTGATGCTCTGGCACCCGAACGAACGGAAACGAGAAGCGGATTCTCTTTATCACCGAATTTCATTCCGGTAATGCCTTCCATTTTGTCGATGTACTCCATGATCTGAGCCTGGATGTCGTCATTGATTTTTCTTCCATCCTCGTAGTACTGTGTGCAAGCTTCGGTAGAAACTGTGAAGCCCTGAGGTACGGGGAGACCGATTTTGGTCATCTCTGCGAGGTTTGCACCCTTACCGCCCAAAAGCTCACGCATGCTAGCGTCGCCTTCACTGAAAAGGTAAACATACTTTTTCATTTCTATTCCTCCATTTATTAAAAATTTCCTTATAGAATTTACGCATTCTCGCACACTTTTCCAGCATGGACAATGCAACCTATGGTATTATACCAAACTTGAAAGAAAATTGCTATAGATTTTTGAAAATTTATGAAAAAATTTTATTTTTTAGATTTTTTGTTTAATTTATCCTCAACACTCTTGCAAATTCTTATAAAAATTGCGATAATATATATATTGAGTTTTATTCGGAGGTCAAATTTATGAGCCGAGCTGCAATTATTTTAAAAACTACAGAAAAGGATATTTTATTCTATTCCGATATCCTTTGGGTACGCGATGCTTTATCGCGCGCTTCCTTTTCGGAAGTTTATGAAGCCGAAGAAGCCGAGATAATATCCATTCTTGAGAAAAATTCCGAAAGCGATATATTTATAACCTTTTCGGATTTAGCCTTTATTGACGAAGAGGTTATCGACAGCGCCGCCGCTCTTTTTGCGGCAAGCGCAAAGGATATCCTTTGCGCATATAATCCCGAGAGCCGCAGATTTGTTTTATGGGGAAAGGCGCCCGCTTTAGCAGATTTAATAAAGCAATCGGGCTTAGATTACGACAGCTTCGATAAATCGAAGGTTGCTTTTTCGGAGTTTGCTTCAAGGCGCAAATTTTTATCCTCCCTTTCTCCCTCTAATCTTTTTGAGATGAACAAGCTTGCAAAAAACGATATTATAGAAAAGCATATTATGGGCGGGGTTACATTCCTTTCGTCCGATGGAGTTTTAATTTCTCCTAAAGCTAAAATCGGAGAGGGCACAACAATTCTCCCCGGAACTATAATAAAGGGAGAAACCGTTATCGGAGAAAACTGCGTTATCGGACCTAACAGCTATATTGAAGAGAGCGTTATCGGAGATAACTCGGAAATTAACAGCTCCTATGTTCGCCTTTCCAAGGTAGGAAACGGCGTTTCGGTAGGACCTTTTTCGCAGCTTCGCCCCGATACTGTTTTGGCTGACAAGGTACATGTCGGCGATTTTGTTGAGATTAAAAACTCTAACATCGGAGAGGGTACTGCCGTTGCCCATTTAACCTATGTCGGCGACAGCGACGTTGGAAAAAATGTTAATTTCGGCTGCGGAGTCGTTACCGTTAACTATGACGGAGAAAATAAAAACCGCACTCGCATAGGAGATTACAGCTTTATCGGCTGCAACACCAATCTCGTTGCTCCCGTTTCAATTGGCGACAAGGCTTATACTGCCGCAGGCTCGACTATAACAAAGGATGTTCCGAGCGGAGCTTTGGCTATCGCAAGGAGCCGACAGGAAAACAAGGAAAACTGGGCAGACAAAAAGCTTTCAAAATATGTTGATAAAAAGAATAAAAGATAAAAATCACTCGCGCGTGGTTTTCATTATACAAAAAACAGAGCAGGATTTCCTGCTCTGTTTTCTTTTTTTAGTGAAGTATAAAAATATAAGGCGAGGTTTATCGCATAATGAAACTATACTTAAAAATCGCTTAAATTAAGAGTACTTTTTGTTTATCTCTCCAAACAGTTCTTCCATAGGCACATTAAGAATTTTTGATGCAATAAATATTTCTCTATCGGTTGCAATCCTGATTTGACCTTCTAATTTTGAGTAACTTGTAGGATTAATATCGCACCCCATTGTCTGCATTTTGGAAATAAAATCTTTTTGCTTGATCCCTTGAGCTTTTCTTAATGATTCAATGTTTTTACCAACCATATTGCAGTTTCCGTAAAAAGCTTTTCTAACTTTCATAGTCAACACCCTAGAAACATAATTTAAATAAATTATATTCCAAATACATATTGACAAAATTCCGTATCGGAATTATAATTGAAAATAATTCCGATTTAGAATTTTGGCAAGGTGATATCGTGTTCTTGATTTTATTTATATTACTTTTTGCAGGTTTGATATTTTGCGAAATACTCTTTCCGATAAGCGAATTGTTAATAGATTATGCTGTTATTATTAAGATATTGTGCGGAATTGTATTAGCTTTATACAGTGTTAAAAAAGCAAAAAAAGCCAATAGCATTATATTCGGTTTCGGAATATTTTTTGGATTTTCACAATTCTTGTACTTTTCACTCTCTCTTTTATTTGGAATTGCAGAACTACTGTTAACTGAAAACGATAACGTATTAAATATGCTTATAGTCCTAATAGTAGGCGGTTTAGGGATAACATATGCAACTTTCAATTATAATATGGTTATGAGCGCTATTAACGAGGAGAATCATAAAGGATATATATGGATAGTTGGACTTACCGGTTGGCTAGTGTTGCTATTTATTTCTATGCTGTAATTAACAAACGGGGATCATAATTTTTAGGAGGTATAATATGGAAGAAAAAAATAAGGTTGCCGAGTTTTTCTGTTCGTTTGCAGGAAAGGCAGTTATAATTATAGTTGGTTACATATTAATTATGGGGGCAATTTTAGCAGCAGTACAGAGTGATCACTCTAGTATTGTTGGAATAACTCTGTTAGTATGTGCTGTTTTTGGTTGGAAAGCTTTGAATAAAATAACTCCCGATATTTTTTTATTTATGAATATAACTGGCTGGATTATCTATTTTGGTGTAAAAGGCTTTTTATCAATATTTATCGGTGTTTTTGTTGCACCATTCCAAATTGCAAAAATGATTTCAAACGCAATTACAAAATCTGTAAATCAATAATTTGTTGATTGATCCCCGAATAAAAATCCACCCACATAGTGATATATGTGGGTGGGTTTTGATTTATATAAAGAATGCCGCTACTCAAAGTAGCGGCATTTTTATTTAGTCTAAAAAGTCTTTAAGCTTTTTGCTGCGGCTGGGGTGGCGAAGCTTTCTTAAAGCTTTCGCCTCTATCTGACGAATACGCTCACGGGTTACATTAAATTCTTTTCCTACCTCTTCCAAGGTTCTCGGTCTGCCGTCCTCAAGGCCGAAGCGGAGATGGAGCACCATTTCCTCTCTGGGAGTAAGGGTTGAGAGAACGCTCGAAAGCTGCTCTTTTAAAAGGGCATGGGAAGCGGCATCTGCGGGAGCGGGAACATCATCATCGGGAATAAAATCGCCAAGATGGCTATCCTCTTCTTCGCCGATAGGAGTTTCCAAAGAAACCGGCTCTTGGGCTACGCGCATTATCTCGCGCACTTTAGCGGAAGACATTCCAAGCTCTGCCGCAATTTCATCGGCGGTAGGCTCATGGCCGTTTTGATGGAGAAGATGACTGCTTACCTTTTTAACCTTATTTATTGTTTCAACCATATGAACGGGAATTCTTATAGTTCTTGCCTGATCGGCTATAGCTCTTGTTATAGCCTGACGAATCCACCATGTTGCATAGGTAGAAAATTTAAAGCCCTTGGTATAATCGAACTTTTCAACCGCTTTGATAAGGCCTAAGTTTCCTTCCTGAATAAGGTCTAAAAACTGCATTCCGCGGCCGACATACCTTTTCGCGATACTAACAACAAGACGAAGGTTAGCTTCCGATAAGCGCTTTCTTGCTTCAGGATCTCCCGCCGCTATTCTTTCGGCGAGTTCTACCTCTTCGTCGCCTGTTAAAAGCGGGACCTGACCGATTTCTTTTAAATAAACCTTAACGGGGTCATCAATACTGATGCCCTCAGCAGAAAGACTACTCTCCATTTCCTCGGAGGTTACCTGCAAATCTGCGGCGATATCGTCTTCCATTTCCCCATCTTCTACGATCTCTATATTCTGCCCCTCTAAGGTATCATAAAGCTTATCAACCTGATCAATATTAAAATCAAGTTCCTCCAGAGCATCGGAAATCTCTTTCATTGTAAGCTTGCCTTTTTTCTTACCTGCTTCGATAAGTTCTTTAATTGCGTTTTTCTTTTCCATTAGTTTTTTAACCCCTATCTGTTTTTGACTTAATTAACTTTTTCATATATTCCATATATTCTTCCGAGGACATTTTCTTGATATCCTCAGCATTTTTCTGCTTTCCTGACTTTAAAGCCTCTATATATCTATCGGCGTCCTCAGGAGTATATCTCATATCGTCGTTATCTGCGAGATATTGAGAAAGCCTTGCAATTTCCGCCCCCGAAAATTCTTCGGAAAACTGCGTTAAGGATATTTCTGTTCCGTTTTCAAAAAGGCTTAACATTTTATTATAAACCCTTTTATGAAAATCACTTACGAAATCCTCTGCGGATAAATTTTTCTTAGCTTTTCCTATATGCCCTTGATTTTGGAAAAGAGCGGTTATTATCTTTTCCTCGCAAACCACCTCTTTAAGGTTTCCCGCTTTTTCGGGGCTTACCTTGTCCTGACGGAAACGGTAACTGCTTTTTTCAGAATTCCAACGAGCCTTTTCCTCTTTGCGGTCCTCTCTTTTTATCATTCTTTCAACAGTTTCGGTTATGGTTGCTTTAGCAACACCTGTTTCGTTTGCTATTTTTGCGATATAGACCTCTCTTTCGAGCTTTGAGGGTATTCGGGAGATAAATTTAACAGATTCGTTAAGATAGTTTATTCTTCCCTCTTCTGTATTTATATTATATTTCTGCTTCATTCCCGAAAACTGATGGTCAGCCGCGGTTAAGGATTCCTCGATAAGATTTTTAAACCTTATCGCGCCGAATTTTTTAATATATTCGTCAGGATCTTTAGCCCCTGTTATACGAAGCACCCTTACCTCAAGCCCTGCCTTTTTCAAAATAGGCGTTGCGCGGGCGGTTGCTTTTTGCCCAGCTTCGTCGCTATCGTATGATAAAATAACCTCTTTGGCATATTTCGCCATAACATTCGCCTGTTCCTCGGTTAAAGAGGTTCCGCAGGTTGCTATAGCCTCTTCAAATCCCGCCTGATGAACAGCTATCGTATCCATATAGCCTTCGGTTAAAATAAGGTAATCCTTTTTAGTATTCTTGGCAACATTTAAGGCGAATAATGTCTGACTTTTTTTATAAACGGGGGTTTCGTTTGAGTTTAAATATTTAGGTCCCCTATCGCCTAAATCTCTTCCGCCGAAGGCAACAACATTGCCTCTTAAATCTATTATTGGGAAAATGAGGCGGTTTCGGAAAAAGTCGAAATATCCGCCGCGCGAGTTTTTGCTTATAAGCGCCGCCTTATATAAAATATAATCGGAAAAGCCAAGGCTTTTTAAATGCTTATATAAGCTATCCCAGCTATCGGGGGCAAAGCCAAGCCCGTATTTAACTATTGTTTCGTCTTTAAGTCCGCGGCCTCTTATGTATTTTAAAGCAGCGGCACCGATAGGCGAATTTAGCGATTTATGAAAAAACAAAGCCGCTTCTCTGTTAGCGCTTAAAAGCTCTTTGCGCTCTGCAGCCGCTCTATCGTCATACCCGTCTTCAGGCAGCGGCAGTCCCGCTTTGGAAGCAAGAAGCTTTACCGCTTCCATATAAGAGATATTTTCAATATTTTTAACAAAGGTTATCATATCCCCGCCGATACCGCAGCCGAAGCAATAGAACGATTGGGTATCATTATAAACAACAAACGAGGGGGTTTTCTCCCCGTGAAACGGGCAAAGGCCGACCATAGTTCTGCCGCGCCGTCTTAAATTAACATAAGGGGATATAACGCTTTCTATATCGTTACTCGCGCGAAGTCTGTCCAAAAATTCTTCAGGCAACGCCATACTAAAGGTCTCCTTTCTTAATATTTCCAAGAATCGGGAACAAATAATTCTCTAAACTTTGCTACGGCAAAGGAATCCGACATTCCCGATATATAATCGCAAACCGCCTTTTCTTTACCGTCTTTCTCCAAAATGGTTTTATATTCCCCGTCAAGACTGTCGGGATTTTTCATATAATATTCGAATAGGGTTTTAACTAACGATTCTGCCTTTTTTTCTTGGGCTTTGGCTATCGGGTTGCTATAAACCTCAGCATACATAAATTCATGCAGTTCCCAGAAAGCCTTTTCTATTTCGGGGCTCATTTTAACCGAAGCCTTGGTGTTTTCAACTATTGAAGAAACAAGCGAGGTAATTCTATCGCCCTTGCCTGTTCCTAAAATTTCAGAAACAGATTTCGGAATATCGGGTTCTTTTAAAATTCCCGCTGTTATCGAATCCTCAATATCATGATTCATATAGGCAATTTTATCGGCATAGCGAACTATTCTGCCCTCTAAGGTATTCGCCTCTCGCCCCCGAGTATGACAGGCGATACCGTTTTTAACTTCATATGTAAGGTTTAAATTTTCAATTACCTCTGCCGCGCGAACACTTTGGAGATAATGCTTATATTTCCCGTTTGTACATTCCTGCAAGGCTCTTTCGCCTGCATGTCCAAAAGGGGTATGGCCAAGGTCATGCCCTAAGCTTATAGCCTCTATTAAATCCTCGTTTAAAAACAAGGCTCTTGCTATCGTTCTTGCTATCTGGGCCACCTCTAAGGTATGGGTTAGTCTTGTCCTGTAATGGTCGCCCTCGGGGGATAAAAAGACCTGCGTTTTTCTTTTTAAGCGCCTAAAGCTTTTAGAATGAATTATTCTATCTCTATCGCGCTGAAAACAGGTTCTGATATCGCAAGGGGAGGTTTCTCGGCTTCTTCCGCGAGAGTTAATGCTGAGAAAGGCGAATTCGCTTAAGCTTTCTTTTTCTCTTTTTTCTATCTGCTCTTTTATAGTCAAGACTTTTCACCCCTTTAAATAATATATGCAAAAATTTTCAAAAACACTTTTATTTTTTAAAAAAATATAGAATTTCTTCCTTTTTCGAGCATATTTCGGTTCCCGACAAAAGCTCTTTTAATTCGGCGAATAATTCGCCGTCGGTTTCGGCGGGGGTTATTAAGGTTATATCTATCTGCTCACCGAAATTTTTCTCGGCTACAACAGCGCCCTTTTCTCGGAATAAAATCTCAGCGCGGTCATAAAAGGAATAAGGAATTTTTATTTCGCTTTTATAAGCCTCGCTCTGCTTTATTATCTGAGCTTTCTTAAAGGCATCTGCCGCCGCCTGAATATAGGCCCTTTTAAGACCGCCCGTTCCGAGAAGTATTCCGCCGAAATATCTCGTTACAACTATCATAGCGTTATAAACATCGGCGCCGCTTAAAATATCCATAAGCGGTCTTCCGCCCGTTCCCGAAGGCTCGCCATCGTCCGACTGGCGCTCTATTCCGCCATTTAATCTGTAAGCGAAAACATTATGCCGCGCACCGACATTAGCCTTTTTAATTTCCGAAAGGCGCTTTAAGGCTTCCTCTTCCGACTCGATCGGAAAAGCCCAAGCTATAAAACGGGATTTCTTTTCCTCATATTCACCTGTTACTTTATCGGCAATTGTCAGATAGCCTTTCATACCGTCCTCCGAAAACGAAACAAAGACGGTGCAAAAATATTACACCGTCCCTCGAATCTGTTTATTAAAAAACAATTATTTACCCATGTTGTAACGCTTCTTAAATCTGTCAACACGACCGCCGGTATCAACCAATTTCTGTTTGCCGGTAAAGAACGGATGGCATTTAGAACATACATCAACGCGGATTTCGGACTTGGTAGAAGCAGTTTCAAAAACCTCTCCGCAAGCACAGATTACCTTAGCATTTTTGAATTCCGGGTGGATTGCATCTTTCATTTAGTTCACCTCATTTTCAATCATCGTAATTCAACAAATTAAATATTAGCACACTTCTTTTCAGAATGCAAGTATTTTTTTAAAAAGATGCTTTCTTTATAAAATCATTTTTAAGTTCTTTTATAATTTCCAAAGCACCGTCTTCGCTCTCGCCCTTAGCTGTAAGATAAATTTTTATCTTAGGCTCTGTTCCTGAGGGGCGAATAACAACGGCGTTATCATCTTGAAGTCCGAATACCAAAACATTGGATTTCGGCAGAGTTATCTCTTCTTTTTTGCCATCGGAATAAACCGTTTCGCCCTTTAGATAATCGGAAACATATAAAACATCTTTTCCTGCTATATTGTCAAGGCCGTTTTCGCGAAGGAATGCCATCTTCTCGTTCATTATCTGCATACCCTCTGCGCCCTCAAAGGCGAAGCTTTCAAGACCTGCTTTGAAATATCCGAATTTTTCATAAAGCTCGGATAAAACATCGGCTAAATCCTTGCCTAAGGTTTTATAATAAGCGGTCATTTCAGCAATAAGCATCGCCGCTACAACAGCATCCTTATCTCTTACATATGTTCCCGAAAGGTAACCATAGCTCTCTTCAAAGCCGAATAAGAAGCGGTTTTCCTCTCCCTTATCCTCTAAGAATTTTATCTGCTCGCCGATAAACTTAAAGCCTGTTAAAACATCTATAAGCTCTATTCCGAAATAGTCTGTCAAGGCTTTTGCCATAGGTGTTGTAACGATTGTTTTAACAGCTATGGGATTTTGAGGTAATGTGCCCATTTCTTTTTTGCGGTTTATGATATACCATAAAAGCAAAACGCCCATTTCGTTTCCTGAGATAAGACGGACCTTGCCATTCTTTATAAGAGCTGTTCCAACGCGGTCTGCATCGGGGTCGGTTGCGATAAGAAGGTCTGCATTTTCCCTTTCAAACTGAGCTATACCTATCTCCAAAGCCTCTTTAATTTCGGGATTCGGATAGGGACAGGTAGTAAAATTACCGTCGGGGTTTTCCTGTTCTTTTACGATACTGACATTTTTTATGCCTATTCTCTTTAATATCTCGCGAACGGGAACATTTCCTGTTCCGTTTAAAGGAGTATAAACGATATTAACGCCGCTGTTATCTGCGCCCTTATTTACCGACTGACTTAAAACGCAGGAATAATATTTTTCTATTACCTCTTCGCCGATATAAGAGATAGTTCCCTTTTCTATTTCTTCGGAGAATACGCTATCGGAAAAACCGTCTAAAACATCTATTTTATTGATTTCAGCTAAAACGGCATCTGCCGCCTCTAATGTCAGCTGACAGCCATCGGGGCCATATGCCTTATAACCGTTATACTTCGCGGGATTATGCGAAGCGGTTATCATAACGCCTGCAGAGGTTTTAAGCTCTCTTACGGCAAATGAAAGCATAGGGGTTGGCATTAAGGTATTATAAATATAAACGCGAATTCCGTTTGCCGCGAAAACCTCAGCGGCGCTTTTCGCAAAAAGGTCGGATTTAATTCGGCTGTCATAGCTTATAGCAACCGAAGGGTTTTCCTCTGTTTTCAAAAGGTAATTTGCAAAGCCCTGAGTTGCTTTCTTAACGGTATATATATTCATTCGGTTAGTTCCCGCGCCGATAACGCCGCGAAGACCGCCCGTTCCGAATTCGAGGTCGCGATAAAATCTATCGGAAATTTCCTCTTCATTATCTTTTACTGCGTTTAGCTCTTTTTTAAGGTCCTCATCTTTTAAGGGGAAGCTTTGCCATCTGTTAAATAAATTCATTACGTCCATAAACGGAAACTCCTTTCGGTATTTTCTTCTTTTATTATACTTTTTTATAAAGCTTTTGTCAATCTTGTAAATAGGCTCAAGCCTTTAAAACTTCGCGACAAAATTCCTCTAAATCCTCTTTTGTTTTCATAAGCCCCGCCTTATTTTTAAAAGAAGCAGCATAGCGCATTCCCGCAACATACCACATGGCGTGTTTTCTCATTTCTCTTATGGCGGTATTTTCGCCCTTTTCCTCTATCGCAAGCTTTGCCTGCCGCTTTAAGACTTCCATCTTCTCGGCGGCGCTCGCTTTCGGGAGAAGAATTCCTTTTTCCATAAGCGCATTTATTTCTCGGAAAATAAAGGGGTTTCCGAGCGCGCCGTTTCCTATCATAACAAGGTCGCAGCCCGTTTCCTCGAACATTTTTTTCGCTTCCGCGGCATCTCTTATTCCGCCGTTTCCAATAACGGGAATCTTAACGGCATTTTTAACCTCTTTTATAATAGAAAAGTTAACAGGAAAGGCATACATCTGCTCCTTTGTTCTGCAATGAACAGTT
>JAGBHD010000002.1 GCA_018110785.1 Oscillospiraceae bacterium | reverse complement strand
GTTTTAGTTGAGCACGCCTGCTGTCAAGGCCCCTTTACTAACCCCGAATGGCCGAGAGGAAGACGGGAAACGAGCATAGAAACCTTGAAATCTTCCGATGTTTTCCGACTTTATGATGTTTTGCCCCCGTTCGACAGAGTTTGTATGCTCTCGAGAGCCGATGAAGTGCTTTCGGGCGAAAGAGAAAGATTTGAAAACTCAAAAGGAAACCTAAATGCCGAAATCTGCACCTATATTGCGGCGGCGCTCGGCTTTAATATCGGCATAATGCAGTATAAAAGGGAAGACGAGGCTTGTATCCGATGGCAGAGAATAGCTCCGCCGTTTTCGGTTTACGATGCCGACTATAAACGCAGCGAAGAAATTTTAACCGATGAATTTTTCTGGCATACCGATCCCGTTTTCTGGTTTTCGCTTCGCGGTAAGTGGCTTAAAGAATCGGCACCCGCTGTTATGGCAAGAGGATGCGAACTACCCAAGGTTTTACCGAGAGGAGAAATAAAGCCCTTTGTCGTTGCATCTAAAAATCCTTATACGGGAGCATACTCTATAGCAGCAATTAAGAGAAATATAAACCCGAATATGGAATTTATCGCCGAAGCCGATATCGAAATGAAAGCAGAAGCAGACTTTCCTGTTGGAATATTCGGCTATTTCGGCAGCTTAACTATTGATTTCGGCGAAAATATCGAGGGCAAAAAGATATTCGCGCAGGACCTTTTAGGCGATACGGCAGAGGAGGTAACCGAAAGGGTTGAGATTTCGAAAAACAAGGTTTATATATCGGGCGAGAATCTTCGCCTCTTCGGAACAGCCGCAAGACCTACCGAAGAACAGACCGAACCCAGCCTTTTAATAAAACTTATATAAATTATAAAAAATCATTTTCGATTTTTCCCACCCAATTAGACTAAAAGCCCCTTTTTGGCAGGTAAATATGCGCTTTATGCAAACTGAAAATTAACTCTCGCGCATATAATTTTCAATTTTCCATTCGCGGCAACCCGCTCTCTCCTCGCTTGGTGTGCTCTCGCACATCGCCTGGCGCTCTCTCCGTTTCGCGCCCCAAATCAAATTCTACTGACGGTAGAATTTGAAAATACCCGCGAATATGAGGCATAATGCCGAATGGTAGGGAATAAATTTTCAATTTACAAAAATTATCCCGAAGAGGAAAAAATCTTCTTCGGGGATTTTTATTTTTGGAGTTTTCAACAGAAAAAATTTGGTAACCTCAGCAGGGCTCACGCGCGTTCTTTGAGATAAATAGACTAAACTATCCTTTCCTTACCTATGTCAACCAAAAATCGCTTTAAACCGTTGATTTTAAGCCAAACTGTCTGTGTCTTCAATGTTTCAGAAAAGTTTTCACTGATTTTCAACATACCCTTTTCGTTTCCTCAATGATTTTCAACAGTAAATTGACATCTCATTGACATAGTTTTCAACATACTTTCAACAGAGTTTTCAACAATGATTTTCTGCAAAAAATAACCTCAAAAAAGATAAAGGCGCTTGTCGAATTTTGTCGACAAGCGCTTACTTTATTTATTTTCCTAAGGCTTCAGAAACCTTTATGCCGCCGACGGGGCGGATTTTTAAACAGTAGCAATGGTTTTCTCCGAAAATGGCTTCCATAGTTTCTTTAAATTCGCCTAAAAGCTCATTCGGAACGAAGCTCTGAATAGTTCCCGCAAAGCCGCCGCCGTGTACCCTATAAGCGCCCTTGCCCTTTAAAATATCCTCTGCTAAAGCCAAGGCTAAGGAAAGACCTTGCTCATCGGGGTTTTTGCAGGTATAAACGTTCTGAAGATATGTAAACGAGGATTTTCCCGAATCTATAATAATATTCTTAAACTCTTCGAAATCATTTTTCTTCAAAGCCTCTGCCGCAGTAGCCGCTCTCTCGTCTTCATTAAAGAAATGAATAGCCCTTAAAAGCGCTCTGTCGGAAAGGGTGGAATGCAAATCGGGGAGCGCCTTATAGAAAGCTTCCTTTCCAACCTCTTTTAATGTTTTGCCGCCTAAAGCTTCGGCAACCGCTTTCATTTCCATAGGAACAGAAGCATAATCGCCCGTAAGGTCGGCGTGGTTACCGCCGGTATCAACGATGCAAAGGGCATACCCTGATTTTGCGAAATCAAATGCGATTTTCTCAATTATCGGCTTTTCGGGATTTTCAAAATCAATAGCAACAAAGGAGCCTACCGAGGAAGCTGTTTGGTCTAAAAGTCCGCAGGGCTTTCCGAAAAAAACGTTCTCTGCGAACTGACCGATTTTAGCTATCTCAACCGCATCTACCTTACCCGAAGCATATTCATAATTCAGAATAGTTCCGATTAAGGTTTCAAAAGCCGCCGACGAGGAAAGACCTGAGCCTTTTAAAACGGTAGAGGTAGTATAGGCGCAAAATCCGCCAACAGGGTAGCCAAGCTCTGTAAATCTTGCGGCAATTCCTCTTATAAGGGAAGAGGAGCGTCCGAACTCGTCTTGGTTGGGAATGAAATCCTCAAGGTCAACGATATCTTCATCGAAGCCCTCGGATTTAACTCTGGCGATATTATCTCCCGATTTTCCCGCAACCGCGATAACATCTAAGTTAACACTTGCGGCGAGAACTCGACCGTGGTTATGGTCGGTATGGTTTCCCGAAACCTCTGTTCTTCCCGGGGCACTGTAGAGAGAAACGTCTTTTATTTCGGGATAGCTTTCAGAAAAAGCATTAACAGCCTTTGCATAGCGGTTTTTAGCTTCAGCTATATTTTCCTCTCCGTAAAGATAGGAAAAGGCGCTGTCAAACTCGCCGCCCGAAATTTTAGATAACAAAATTTTTATATCCATAGGGACTAAAGCTCCTTTTTAATTGTATGTGAAAAAATTTTACTACAAATTTAACGGTTTTTCAACTTAAAAATAAAAAGTTTCAAAAAATTTCCTAATTTTTATTGACAACTTGCAAAAGCTGTGCTAAATTAGTAGAATGCAATAAGAATGGGAAGTTCCGCCCGCAAAACCGATTTTGGGGTGTAAAAATGACCAAATTTTTGCCGAAAAAGCGGGTAAATTTGGGAAGGTTTATGATTGGCGGAGTACCTTTAAAATAAAGAATGGAGTGGTTAAAGAAATGGTCAATGTCAAACCGGTAAGTCTCGGCAAAACAACCAGAATGAGTTTTTCCAAGATAAATGAAGTTCTTGGTATGCCGAATTTAATCGAGGTGCAGAAAAACTCGTACAAATGGTTTTTGACGGAAGGCTTAAAGGAAGTTTTTCGTGATATGTCGGCGATAACCGACTATACGGGAAAGCTCGTTCTCGATTTTATAGATTACAGATTGGATGAAGAACCCAAGTATTCTGTTACCGAATGCAAGGTTCGAGATGTTACTTATGCAGTTCCAATGCGCGTAACCGCTCGTCTTTTAAATAAAGAAACAGGCGAAATCAAGGAGCAGGAAATCTTTATGGGCGATTTCCCTCTTATGACCGAAAGCGGTACCTTCGTTATAAACGGCGCGGAGAGAGCTATCGTTTCTCAGCTCGTTCGTTCCCCCGGCGTTTATTTCGGTGTTGATTATGATAAAACAGGTAAGCAGCTTTTCAGCTCTACCGTTATTCCTAACCGCGGCGCTTGGATTGAATATGAGCTTGATTCCAATGATATATTCTATGTAAGAATAGATAAAAACAGAAAAATCCCGATAACTGTATTTCTTCGCGCTCTCTGCCAGATGGACGACAGCGGGGATCCCGAAACAGATTATCTTGACGGTATGCGCGGAACAGATTCTGAAATTTTAGAAATCTTCGGCGACGATGAGAGAATTCAGAAAACAATAACCGACAAGGATACAACCAAAAACGGCGATGAGGGACTTCTTGAGACCTATCGCAAGCTTCGCCCCGGCGAGCCGCCTACGACCGATAGCTCGGTTTCTCATTTGAGAGCCCTTTTCTTCGACCCCAGAAGATATGACCTTTCGAGAGTAGGAAGATATAAATATAATAAGAAGCTCGCTATCGGCCGCCGTATTTCGGGACATAAGCTTTATGAAGCCGTTATAAACGAAGAAACAGGCGAGGTTTTAGCAGATGCCGGCGAGATATTAAGCCGCGAAAAGGCTGAAATGATTGAAAGATGCGGTGTTTCAACCGTTTATCTTGATATCGAGGGCAAGAAAATAAAGGTATTCTCTAACGGAATGGTTGATATTAACGATTTCGTAGAGGGAATTGATGCTCTTTCTCTCGGAATTAACGAAAAGGTTCGCCTTGTAGTTCTCCGCCGCATAATTGCTGAGGCTAAGGACAAAAAAGAGCTCGAAAATATGATCCGCGATGCTCATGATGACCTTATCCCTAACCATATTATTAAGGACGATATCTTCGCTTCCGTAAACTATATCAATAACTTGGTTTACGGCATCGGCGAGACCGATGATATCGACCATTTAGGCAACCGCCGTATCCGTTCTGTAGGAGAGCTTTTGCAGAATCAGTTCCGTATAGGATTTTCCCGTATGGAAAGAGTTATCCGCGAAAGAATGACCTTGCAGGTTCAGGATACAGATACCATAACTCCTCAGGCGCTTATAAATATCCGCCCTGTTGTAGCGGCAATTAAAGAGTTTTTCGGCTCTTCTCCGCTTTCGCAGTTTATGGATCAGACAAACCCCTTAGCCGAGCTTACCCATAAGCGTCGTCTTTCGGCTCTCGGCCCCGGCGGTCTCTCTCGAGACAGAGCAGGATTCGAGGTCCGCGACGTTCATTATACCCATTACGGAAGAATGTGTCCTATAGAAACCCCTGAAGGACCTAACATCGGACTTATCTCCTATCTTGCATCCTTCGCAAGAATAAATGAATATGGCTTTATCGAAGCTCCTTACAGAAAGGTAGATAAAGAAACAGGTATTGTAACAAACGAGGTTGTTTATATGACAGCCGATATGGAGGACGAATATACCGTTGCTCAGGCGAACGAGCCCTTAGATGAAAACGGCCGCTTCGCTCGCCAGAAGGTAAACGGACGTCATAGAAGCGAAATCTTAGAGGTTGACAGAGCGAAAGCCGATTTTATGGACGTTTCGCCTAAGATGGTTGTTTCTATCGCTACCGCTATGATTCCTTTCTTGGAGAACGACGACGCAAACCGCGCACTCATGGGAGCTAACATGCAGCGTCAGGCAGTTCCGCTTTTAAAAACCGAAAATCCGATAGTCGGAACAGGTATGGAATATAAAGCCGCTGTAGACTCAGGCGTTACTGTTTTAGCAAAAAGAGCAGGAACAGTTGAAAAGGTATCCGCTGATGAAATCGTTATCAAGGTTAAAGGCGGAGAGAAGGACCATTATAATATAATTAAGTTTATGCGCTCCAATCAGGGTACCTGCATAAACCAAAGACCTATCGTAGAAGTAGGCGAGAAGGTAGTTGAAGGACAGGTAATTGCAGACGGTCCTGCAACAAGTCAGGGCGAGATAAGCCTTGGTAAAAACGTTCTTGTCGGCTATATGAGCTGGGAAGGCTATAACTACGAGGACGCTGTTTTGATAAACGAGCGCCTTGTTAAAGAAGATATCTTTACCTCTATTCATATAGAAGAATATGAAATAGAAGCAAGAGATACAAAGCTTGGTCCCGAAGAGATAACAAGAGATATCCCCAACGTTGGCGAAGATGCCCTTAAGGATCTTGATGAAAGAGGAATTATCCGCATTGGTGCTGAGGTTCGCTCGGGAGATATCTTGGTAGGTAAGGTAACTCCTAAGGGCGAAACCGAGCTTACCGCAGAGGAAAAGCTTCTCCGCGCAATCTTCGGAGAGAAGGCAAGAGAGGTAAGGGATACATCTCTTAAAGTACCTCACGGTGAATATGGTATCATAGTTGATGTTAAGGTGTTCAACCGCCAGAACAGCGATGAATTAGCTCCCGGAGTTAACGAGGTTGTTCGCTGCTATATCGCTCAGAAGAGAAAAATCTCTGTCGGCGATAAGATGGCAGGACGTCATGGAAACAAGGGCGTTGTTTCCAGAATTCTTCCTCAGGAGGATATGCCTTTCTTAGAGGACGGAACTCCTCTTGATATAGTTTTAAACCCCTTGGGTGTTCCTTCCCGAATGAATATCGGACAGGTGCTTGAGGTGCATTTAGGATATGCCGCTCAGGCGCTCGGATGGAAGGTTATGACACCTGTATTCGATGGCGCTCACGAGGCAGATATCCGCGCTGCATTAACAGAGGCTGGTCTTCCCGAAGACGGTAAAGCCGTTTTATACGATGGAAGAACAGGTGATGCATTCGATAACCGCGTAACCGTTGGTTATAAATACTTCTTAAAGCTTCACCATCTCGTTGATGATAAGATTCACGCTCGTTCAACCGGACCTTACTCCTTAGTTACTCAGCAGCCGCTCGGAGGTAAAGCTCAGTTCGGCGGACAGAGATTCGGAGAAATGGAGGTTTGGGCGCTCGAGGCTTACGGCGCTGCTTATACCCTTCAGGAAATCTTAACAGTTAAGTCCGACGATGTTGTAGGACGTGTTAAGACCTATGAATCTATTGTTAAGGGTGAAAATATCCCGACACCGGGAATTCCCGAATCCTTTAAGGTTCTTATTAAAGAGCTTCAGTCTTTGGGACTTTCGGTTAATGTTCTCGATAAGGACAAGAATGAGATCGACCTTAAGAATAATTTTGATGATGAGGACGATTTCGGTTTACCGCCGCTTATAGATGATGAGGCATTCTCAAATGTTGAGGACGATATGGACGGATATTCCGTAGAGGATATTCCGGAAGAGGACGATGATTTCGACTTTTCCGAAGACGACTTTTCTGATGATGAAGAAGAATTTTAAGGAGGAAGTAAATAATGGAATATAATGCTTTTAATTCAATTAAAATTGGTCTTGCTTCCCCCGAACAGATTCTCGAATGGTCATCGGGAGAGGTTAAAAAGCCTGAAACTATCAATTACCGTACATTAAAGCCCGAAAGAGAAGGTCTTTTCTGCGAAAGAATTTTCGGACCAATGAAGGACTGGGAATGTCATTGCGGTAAATATAAAAGAATGCGCTTTAAGGGAAAGGTCTGCGAACGCTGCGGCGTTGAGATTACCCGCGCAAAGGTGCGCCGCGAAAGAATGGGACATATAACCTTAGCGGCTCCCGTTTCCCATATCTGGTATTTTAAGGGTATTCCCTCAAGAATCGGCCTTATGCTCGATATAAGCCCTCGCTATTTAGAGAAGGTTCTCTATTTCGCATCTTATATCGTAACCGATCCCGGAGATACTCCCTTAGAGAAAAATCAGCTTCTTTCCGAAAAGGAATACAGAGATTGGAAAGAAAAATATGAGGACGATTTCAAAGCAGGAATGGGCGCTGAGGCTATTCAAGAGCTTCTTAAAGAAATCGACCTTGATAAGCTCTCTGCTGAGCTTAAAGAAGAGCTTCAGGATGCAGCAGGTCAAAAAAGAGGAAAGCTCCTTAAAAGACTTGAATGTGTTGAAGCATTCCGCCTTTCGGGAAATCGCCCCGAATGGATGATTTTAAATGTTCTTCCCGTTATCCCGCCTGATATCCGTCCTATGGTTCAGCTCGATGGCGGAAGATTCGCAACAAGCGATTTAAACGACCTTTACAGAAGAGTTATCAACAGAAATACCCGTCTTTTCAAGCTTTTAGAGCTCGGTGCGCCTGACATTATCGTTAGAAACGAAAAGAGAATGCTTCAGGAAGCTGTTGATGCCCTTATTGATAACGGCCGCCGCGGCCGCCCGGTAACAGGACCTAATAACCGTCCCTTAAAATCCCTTTCGGATATGCTTAAAGGTAAGCAGGGCCGTTTCCGTCAGAACCTTCTCGGTAAGCGTGTTGACTATTCGGGCCGTTCGGTTATCGTTGTAGGACCTGAGCTTAAAATGTATCAGTGCGGACTTCCTAAAGAAATGGCTCTCGAGCTTTTCAAGCCCTTTGTTATAAAGAGATTGGTTGAGCTTGGAGTTGCAGGAAATATCAAATCTGCCCGCAAAATGGTTGAAAAGGCTCGCGATGAGGTTTGGGATTGCTTAGAGGCAGTTATTAAAGACCACCCCGTTATGCTCAACCGTGCTCCTACGCTCCACCGTCTTGGCATTCAGGCTTTCGAGCCGGTATTAGTTGAAGGAAGAGCATTAAAGCTCCATCCGTTAACCTGTACCGCTTACAATGCCGACTTCGACGGAGACCAGATGGCAGTTCACGTTCCCCTTTCGGCAGAGGCTCAGGCAGAGGCAAGATTCTTAATGCTCGCTGCTAACAACCTCTTAAAGCCGTCAGACGGACGCCCCGTTGCTGTTCCTACTCAGGATATGGTTCTCGGCTCTTATTACCTTACAATGGAAAAGGACGGAGAAAAGGGCGAGGGCAAAATATTCAAAGATACAAACGAAGCTTTGATGGCTTATGCCGACGGCGCTGTAACCTTGCAGGCTAAAATAAAGGTTAGAATAACCAAAACTATCGACGATAAAGAGGTATCAAAAATTATTGATACAACCGTTGGTAGAATTATCTTCAACGATCCTATTCCTCAGGACTTAGGCTATGTTGACAGAACTGATCCCGAGCATATGATGGATTATGAAATTTCCTTTAAGGTAGGAAAGAAGCAGCTCGGCGATATTATCGACCGTTGCATCAATATCCATGGTACAGCCCGTACCTCCGAAGTGCTCGACCAGATTAAAGCTCAGGGCTATAAATATTCAACACGCGGCGCTATAACCGTTGCAGTTTGCGATGCTTCTATTCCTGAAGCTAAGAAAGAATTGCTCGAAGATGCCGACCGCAGAATTGATGAAATTTCCGCCCTTTATCAGGAAGGTCTTATCTCTGAAGATGAGAGATATACCTCTGTTATCGGAGTCTGGGAGGATACAACCAAAAAGGTTTCCGATGCCCTTTCTGCTAATCTTGATGAGTTCAACCCGATTAAGATGATGGCAGATTCAGGAGCCCGCGGATCTATAAACCAGATTAAGCAGCTCGCAGGTATGCGCGGACTTATCGCGAATACATCGGGTAAAACCATCGAAATCCCGATTCGAGCTAACTACCGTGAAGGTCTTAATATTTTGGAATACTTCATTTCTTCCCGTGGTGCGCGTAAAGGTCTTGCCGATACCGCGCTCAGAACGGCTGACTCGGGTTACCTTACCCGCCGTCTTGTTGACGTTTCTCAGGACGTTATCATTCGCGAGATTGATTGCGGAACTCAGGAAGGTATCGTAGTTTACGATATTAAGGACGGTAAAGAAATGATAGAGCCTATGAAGGAAAGACTTATCGGCCGCTATGCCGTAGCCGATGTTGTTCACCCTGAAACAGGCGAGTTAATAGTTTCCAAAGATAAGATGATGAATTCCTTTGATGCCGAAAAGGTAATCGCCGCAGGAATTAAAGAGCTTAAAATCCGCTCTATTTTAAACTGCTGCTCCAGAGTCGGTGTTTGCGCTAAGTGCTATGGTGCTAACCTTGCAAACGGCAAACCCGTTGCAATCGGCGAGGCAGTTGGTATTATCGCTGCTCAGTCTATCGGTGAGCCGGGTACTCAGCTTACCATGCGTACCTTCCATACGGGCGGTATCGCATCGGCAGAGGATATAACGCAGGGTCTTCCCCGTGTCGAAGAGCTTTTCGAAGCAAGAAAGCCCAAGCACCATGCTATCGTTTCCGAAATTTCGGGAACAGTTTCGATGCGCGAGGACCGCAAGATTCGCAAAATCGCAGTGCTTAATAAAGAAGAAATGGAAGAAAGAGAATATTCCATTCCTTATGGATACCGTATCCGCGTTGCAGAGGGCGATATCGTTAATGCAGGCGATATGTTAACCGAAGGCTCGGTATATCCGCATGATATCTTAGATATCAAGGGCGCTTTGGCTGTTCAGGATTACCTTATAGCCGAGGTTCAGAGGGTATACAGACTTCAGGGTGTTGATATCAACGATAAGCATATCGAGGTTATCGTTCGCCAGATGATGAAGAAGGTCCGTGTTGACAATGCAGGAAGCACAAATCTTCTCTCGGGTGCAATGGTAGATAAAGCAGAGCTCTTAAGAGAAAACGATGCAATTCAGGCGAGAATTGATGCAGGGGAAGAAAACTTGGAAAAAGCAACCTTTATCCCCGAGCTTCTCGGTATTACAAAGGCTTCTTTGGCAACCGACAGCTTCTTGTCTGCGGCTTCCTTCCAGGAAACAACAAAGGTATTAACCGATGCTGCTATTAAGGGCAAGGAAGATCCGTTGCTTGGTCTTAAAGAGAATGTTATTATCGGTAACCTCATTCCCGCAGGTACAGGTATGAGCGTTTATACCGATATGGACATTAAAAGAAACAACAGATTGGAAACTCTGATAGAAGAATATTGACAAACTGAGTAATTTGGTTTACAATATATATTTGGTGCCTAATTGATATTATGCGGGCGTTTTTCGCCCGCTGTAATATAAAAAATTGAAGAAGGAGGTGCGGTATGCCTACATTTAACCAGCTTGTTCGCAAAGGAAGAAAGGTGCTTACAAAGAAATCTATGTCGCCTGCTCTTTTAAAGGGATTCAACTCTAAGAAGAATGTTGCAACAGAGCAGAATTCTCCTCAGAAGCGCGGTGTTTGTACAGCAGTTAGAACTATGACTCCTAAAAAGCCTAACTCGGCTCTCCGTAAGGTTGCCAGAGTAAAGCTTTCAAACGGAACAGAAGTAACAGCTTACATTCCCGGTATAGGACACAACTTGCAGGAGCACAGTGTTGTTTTAATCCGCGGCGGTCGTGTAAAGGACCTTCCTGGTGTGCGTTATCATATTATCCGTGGTACGCTCGATACCCAGGGTGTTGCGAAGAGAAACCAGGGCCGTTCCAAATACGGAGCAAAACGCCCGAAAGCTGGCGCTCAGTAATCTCAAACGTGAATTTATGCCGCTCAAAAAAGAGCTTTATATAAAAAACTCTTTGGCGGCACAAACGGAAGTTTTGAGCTTTCGAGTACCTAAGATATCATTATATTATGAAGGAGGGAAGCGAAGTGCCTAGAAGAGGGAATGTCGCTAAGCGTGATGTATTACCGGATCCGGTATATAACTCAAAGTTAGTAACACGCTTGATTAACAACGTTATGTACGACGGCAAACGCGGCGTCGCACAGAAAATCGTTTACGGTGCTTTCGATATCATCAAGGAAAAAACAGGTGAAGAACCCCTTGATGTATTTGCAAAGGCAATGGAAAACGTAATGCCTTTATTAGAGGTAAAAGCTCGCCGTGTAGGCGGTGCTACCTATCAGGTTCCGATCGAAGTTCGTCCTGAGAGAAAAGAAACTCTCGGTTTGCGCTGGATAACTCTTTATTCCAGAAACCGTTCTGAGAGAACAATGAAGGAAAGACTTGCAGGAGAACTCTTAGACGCTATTAACGGTCTCGGCGGAGCTTATAAAAAGCGTGAGGAAACTCACAAAATGGCAGAAGCCAACAAAGCATTCTCACATTACAGATGGTAGAAACCTGCTACTGTATTTTAAAGTAAAAGGAGGACAATATGCCAAGAGACGTATCGCTTGAAAAAACAAGAAATATTGGTATAATGGCCCACATTGACGCTGGTAAGACCACAACAACTGAGCGTATCCTGTTCTATACAGGTATCAATCATAAGATTGGTGAAACTCATGATGGTACAGCAACAATGGACTGGATGGAGCAGGAGCAGGAAAGAGGTATAACAATTACCTCCGCTGCTACTACTGCATACTGGAAAAACCATAGAATCAATATTATCGATACCCCCGGACACGTTGACTTTACAGTTGAAGTTGAGCGTTCCTTGCGCGTACTCGACGGTTCTGTAACCGTTCTTTGCGCAAAGGGAGGCGTTGAGCCTCAGTCCGAAACCGTATGGCATCAGGCGGATAAATATAAAGTACCGAGAATGGCCTATATCAATAAAATGGATATTATGGGCGCAGATTTCTATAACGTTCTCGATATGATGCGTTCCCGTCTTAAATGTAATGCCGTTCCGATTCAGCTTCCTATCGGAAGTGAGGATACCTTCAAGGGAATTATTGACCTTGTAGAGATGAAGGCTTATGTTTATTATGATGACATCGGAAAAGATATCAGAGTAGAAGATATCCCCGAAGATATGAAAGAACTCGCTGATAAATACAGAGAGGCTCTTTTAGAAGCAGTTGCTGATCAGGACGATGAAATCGCTATGAAATACCTCGAGGGCGAGGAAATTACAATCGATGAAATCAAAAACTGCATCAGAAAGGCTACCATTGCTAACTTAATGGTACCTGTAACCTGCGGAACATCTTATAAAAACAAGGGCGTTCAGAAGCTTTTGGACGCTGTTGTAGATTATATGCCCGCTCCGACAGACGTTGAAGCTATCAAGGGCGTAAACCCCGATACAGGGGCAGAAGAAGAGAGAGAGGGCGATGACAGCCCGTTTGCAGCTTTGGCATTCAAAATTGCAACCGACCCTTATGTTGGAAAGCTCTGCTTCTTCAGAGTATATTCCGGTAAAATCGCAGCCGGAACAACCGTTTATAACTCCACAAAGGATTCCAATGAAAGAATCGGCCGTATTCTCCAGATGCATGCTAACAACCGTAAGGACTTGGAGGTTTGCTATTCGGGAGATATCGCAGCCGCAGTAGGACTTAAGAATACAACAACAGGTGATACCCTCTGCGATGAGAAGCACCCCGTAATCTTAGAGTCTATGGAATTCCCGGAACCTGTTATTAAGGTTGCTATCGAGCCTAAAACAAAAGCAGGTCAGGAGAAAATGGGTATCGCTTTGGCAAAACTTGCTGAAGAAGACCCGACATTCAGAACCTATACAGATGAAGAAACAGGCCAGACAATTATTGCCGGAATGGGCGAGTTACACCTCGAAATCATCGTTGACAGACTTCTTCGTGAGTTCAAGGTTGAGGCTAACGTAGGTAAGCCGCAGGTTGCTTATAAAGAAACAATCCGCAGAAATACCGATGTTGACCATAAATACGCTCGTCAGTCGGGTGGTAAAGGTCAGTACGGACATGTTAAAATCAGAGTTTCGCCTAACGAAAGCGGAAAGGGATATGAATTCCAGAACTCCGTTGTCGGCGGCGCAATTCCGAAGGAATACATTCCTGCTGTTGATCAGGGTATCCAGGGCGCAATGACCAATGGTGTATTGGCAGGATATCAGGTCGTTGATGTAAAGGTTGAGCTTTATGATGGTTCTTATCATGAGGTCGACTCTTCTGAAATGGCATTCAAGATTGCCGCATCTATGGCATTCAAGGAAGCTATGAGAAAAGCAGATCCCGTAATCTTAGAGCCTATTATGAAGGTAGTAGTAGTAGTTCCCGAAGAGTATATGGGCGACGTTATAGGCGACTTAAATGCCCGTCGCGGACAGATTCAGGGTATGGAAGCAAGAAACGGTATCGAGCAGATAAACTGCGCAGTTCCGCTTTCCGAAATGTTCGGTTATGCAACCGATCTTCGTTCCAAAACTCAGGGCCGCGGACAGTACTCCATGGAACCCAGCCACTATATTGAAGTACCGAAATCTATCGCTGATAAGATTATGAGCGAAAGAAATAAAACAAACGCGTAAAAAAGACTTGAAATTTTTATAATTTCTGTTAAAATCAAATTAAGATTAAACGTTTTTAAGGAGGATTATACCAATGGCAAAGGCTAAATTTGAAAGAAGCAAGCCCCACGTTAACATCGGAACCATCGGTCACGTTGACCATGGTAAAACAACCCTTACCGCAGCTATCACAAAATACCTCTCTTTAAGAGGTCAGGCACAGTTCGAGGACTATGCTAACATCGACAAGGCTCCCGAAGAGAGAGAGCGCGGAATTACAATCAACACAGCTCACGTTGAGTATGAAACAGATACTCGCCACTATGCTCACGTTGACTGCCCCGGACATGCTGACTATGTTAAAAACATGATCACCGGTGCTGCTCAGATGGACGGCGCTATCTTAGTTATCGCTTCTACCGACGGACCTATGGCTCAGACCAAGGAGCACCTTCTCCTTGCTCGTCAGGTAGGCGTTCCCTACATCGTAGTATTCATGAACAAAGTAGACCAGGTTGACGATCCTGAACTTCTCGACCTCGTTGAAATGGAAATCCGTGAAACTCTCGATTCTTATGAGTTCCCTGGCGATGATACTCCTATCATCAAAGGGTCTGCTCTTGCAGTATTAGAGTGCTCTGATACAAACCCTGACAACGAAGCATATGCTCCTATCAAAGAGCTTATGGACGCAGTTGACAGCTATATTCCTACCCCTGAGCGTAAGGCTGACCTTCCTTTCCTTATGCCTATCGAGGACGTTATGACAATTTCCGGCCGTGGAACAGTTGTTACAGGCCGTGTTGAGCGTGGTACCTTAAAGGCTGGCGAAGAAGTTGAAATCATCGGTCTTACCGAGGAGCGCAAAAAGACAGTTGTTACCTCTATGGAAATGTTCCGCAAAATCCTTGATTCTGCAGAAGCTGGCGACAACGTAGGTGCTCTTCTCCGTGGTACTCAGAGAACAGAGGTTGAGCGTGGACAGGTTCTTTGCAAACCCGGCTCCATCAACCCCCACACAAAGTTCACAGGACAGGTTTATATCCTTAAGAAAGAAGAAGGCGGACGTCATACTCCTTTCTTCAACAACTATCGTCCTCAGTTCTATTTCAGAACAACCGACGTTACCGGTGTTATCAATCTTCCCGAAGGAACAGAAATGTGTATGCCTGGCGATAACGTAGAGATCTCTGTTGAGCTCATTACTCCTATCGCTATCGAGGAAGGCCTCCGTTTTGCTATCCGTGAAGGCGGCAGAACAGTAGGTTCCGGCGTTGTATCTAAGATCAACGGCTAATTTTAAAATACAAAAAGGACTAATGCTTCAAGCATTAGTCCTTTTTTTCTGCCAACGAAAAAAGGATATTATGCACCTTTATTCATACTTGTTTTAGATTATTCTGTCTGGATAATTGAATAAAGGGTTATTTTGTTGTTTACATTCGTGCTTTACTATGGTATACTTTAACTAAATGAAATAAAATTCAAGGAGAAGAAAAATGTTTTTTGAAGAGCTTAAAAATTTTGACCCCGAGGTTTATGCCCCTTGTGAAAGAGAATTGAATCGCCAAAGAGGTAATATCGAGCTTATAGCAAGCGAGAATATAGTTTCCGAGGCTGTGCTTTTGGCAGCAGGCGGAGTTTTAACCAATAAGTATGCCGAAGGCTTCCCCGCCGCAAGATATTATGGCGGATGCCAGTTTGTCGATGAGGTTGAAAATATCGCAAGAGAAAGAGCTAAAAAGCTTTTCTCCGCAGAACACGCTAACGTTCAGCCCCATTGCGGCGCAAGTGCAAACTTAGCCGTATTCTTTGCTCTTTTAACCCCCGGCGATACCGTTCTTTCAATGAACCTCTCCGAGGGAGGACACCTTTCCCACGGCTCTCCTGTTAATATTTCGGGAAAATATTTCAATATCGTTCATTATGGCGTTGATTCCGAAACAGGCAGAATTGATTACGACAAGGTAAGAGAGTTAGCTTTAGAGTGCAAGCCTAAAATGATTTTGGCAGGCGCAAGCGCATACGCAAGAATTATCGACTTTAAGAAATTTAGAGAAATAGCAGACGAGGTCGGCGCTTATTTAATGGTAGATATGGCGCATATCGCAGGTCTTGTAGCCGCAGGACTTCATCCTAACCCCTGTGAGTGGGCAGATGTCGTAACAACAACAACCCATAAAACCCTCCGCGGACCGAGAGGCGGAATGATTCTCTGCAAAGAGAAATATGCTAAAATGATAGATAAGGCTATCTTCCCCGGAACTCAGGGCGGACCTTTAATGCATATCATCGCTGCTAAAGCAGTTGCTTTCGGCGAAGCATTAAGAGATGACTTTAAGGATTATCAGAAAAGAGTAGTTGAAAATGCTGCCGCCTTGGCAGAAGCCTTAAAAGCAGAGGGCTTCAAATTAGTTTCCGACGGAACAGATAATCATTTAATGCTTATCGACCTTAAAGAAATGGATGTAACAGGAAAGGAACTCGAGCATCGCTTAGATGAAGTTCATATAACTGCAAATAAAAATACTATCCCCGGCGAGCCGCGCAGCCCCTTTGTAACAAGCGGACTCAGAGTAGGCACACCCGCTATAACAACAAGGGGATTTGGCAAAGAGGAAATGAAGCTTATCGCTCATTGGCTCTGGCTCACAGCTACCGATTTCGAAAACACCAAAGAGCAGGTATCCCGCGAAGTTACCGCCCTTTGCGAAAAATTCCCAATTTATAACGGGTAAAATATATAAATGGAAAAGGTGGGTTAAAAATGAGCGAAGTAAATTCTGCTCCAAGCAGCGAAAGCCTGCTTGAAAGAGGCTATTTCTTTTTAAAAGAGAGCGAATTTAAAACATCAACATTATATTTCAACCGCGTGTTGGATATTGCTCCCAAAACCGCAGCTGCTTATTGGGGACTATTGCTCTCCGAATACCAATGCAAAGAATCAAAAGAACTCTATTTAAGACTTGCCGTTCCGATAAATAACAGTAATAATTTTAAATATGCAATAGAAAATGCCAACGAAGAACAACGGAATGAGTATAATCGAATAGCAAAACTTGTGCTGCTTGCTTGCCATAAAAAGGTGTTAAAAAATGCCTTAGATGGCAATGATTTTCTTGCGAAAAAATGGGCAAGTCATTATTCTGAAGCTAAGGCAGAAAATAAACTTTTCCAAAAAGAAAATCAGTTCATCAGAAAAAGCGGGAAAGACAGTCCGAGTTTTCTTAAATTTTTGCTAAGCCTCTATGCAAAATATGATGGCTTAGAGAATTTAGGAGAAGAAAATATTGTAATCTCGTTAAAAGAAACCGTAAAGGCAGAATACTCTGCGAGAATGGAAGCGCTGCTTAATAAAATCAAGAAAAATGGCGCTACCTGTTTGTATGAAGATCTTTTAACTTGGGCTAATCCCTTGGCTGCTGAATATGAAGCAGAAAAAACAGCCGACATCGGCTTAGACGGACACCCCTCTTCATCGGGCGATAGATTTATTTTCCTCGCAGAAGAAATGTATAAAACAGTGGGTGTGAGCGTAGAAAAATATGCTAAAATCGACTATTGCTATGAAATGGCGCTGAAATGTGAGCCGAAAGAAGAGTATTCGGCTAAAAGAGCCGCGTTTTATGAAGCAGCAGTTATGTGCGACGGAGCAACTCCCTCTGAAATAGATTTTATTATTTCGCTTTCTCCCAATATTGCAAAATACCATTGGAAATATG
>JAGBHD010000009.1 GCA_018110785.1 Oscillospiraceae bacterium | reverse complement strand
CTAGCTCAGCTGGATAGAGTGTTTGGCTACGAACCAAAAGGTCAGGGGTTCGAATCCCTTGCAGCGCACCAAAAAGAAAGCATCAACCCTTGAGGTTGGTGCTTTTCTCTTTTAGAAGTAATTAAAGGGATTCGAAATGAGCTCCAAACGCCGTCAGCGAAACAGAAACAGGGGTTGGGAGAAAAGAATCCTTTGCAGTGTATATGGACAAAAAATTTATTGATTGCTAATTTTTCATACATGTTTTTACTTTTCTTACCTTAACCGATACAGCGTTATATCGCTTTTTCGCAAACCCTTATTTTCTCCAACCAAGGCAAGTGAGGTTTTCTCATATTATTGAAATTGTACAATTCTATGATATAATGTTAGTGAAATGGGGTTGGTGATTTGAAGCGCGAGGATGCATATTATTTTAAAATTCTGCTCATGTCTGGGTTTTCTGACGGATATGACCAATGGTTGAACGGTTATTTAGAAACCGAGGATCCATTGAGCGACATTGTATTGGAACTATCATTCTGCGGATCGGATCTTGACAAAACTATTTCATGCCTACACAACTACTGTATGAAACAGAGTTTTGATGAAAATGCGGTTTGCGACAGGTTACGACTTTTTCTCAAAGAGGCTTATCACTCCAAGCGACTAAGCAAAGCGGAAACTATCTCTTGCATGTACCGTTTCGCAAATAGCCACGGTGATCCAGGAGATTTTGATAATAGACTATGGGATGATATGTTCTATATGGACTATTATCACTCGCTCGCTAAAGATGGAATCATACCATGGGATAGATTTGATTTTGCTTTTTCTTCCTATCTTGACGACGGTATTACGATTGATTCAGGGGTAATATGGAATCTCAAAAAACAAACAAAGAAATCTTTCTTTAGTAAAATCATAAGCTTATTCAACAAAAAATAATGGCCGTTTAGCACAAAAGAAGACAGAGGATTTTTTCCTCTGTCTTCTTTTATAATTTGAGTTATTCTGCTTTTTTAGTTATTCTCTGCTTTTGCTTTGAGGTCTGCGATAGCATCTTTTCTGGAAAGATTGATTCTTCCCTGACTGTCTATCTCAACAACCTTAACAACTATCTCATCGCCCTCTGAAACGATATCTTCAACCTTTTCAACTCTCTTATCATCGAGCTTGGAGATATGAACGAGGCCTTCTTTTCCGGGAGCGATCTCAACGAATGCGCCGAAGCTCATAAGTCTTGTTACTGTTCCTTTATAGATGGCGCCTACTTCGGGGTCGTTAACTATCGTTTCAATGATGCGGATTGCTTTTTTCGCATCTGCGATATCAATAGCAGAAACAAATACGCTTCCGTCTTCCTCGATATCAACCTTTGCATTGCAATCAGCGCAAATCTTCTGAATTACCTTGCCGCCCGATCCGATAACATCACGAATCTTATCGGTATCAATCTTGATTGTTAACATCTTAGGAGCATATTTGCCAACTTCCTCACGAGAAGCAGGAATTGCTTTGAGCATTATATCATCGAGAATATAAAGTCTTCCCTTGCGAGTTACCTCGAACGCTTCTTTGATTATATCAAGGGTTAAACCATCTATTTTGATATCAACCTGAATAGCGGTAATACCGTTATGCGTTCCTCCTACCTTAAAGTCCATATCGCCATAGAAGTCCTCAAGGCCTTGGATATCAACCATAGTCATCCATCTGTCGCCCTCGGTTATAAGACCGCAGGAAATACCTGCAACGGGAGCTTTAATCGGAACACCTGCATCCATTAATGCTAAGGTAGATCCGCAGATAGAAGCCTGAGAGGTTGAGCCGTTGGAAGAAAGAACCTCAGAAACAAGTCTTAACGCATAGGGGAATTCCTCAGTTGAAGGGATAACAGGCTCTAAAGCTTTCTCTGCGAGAGCGCCATGGCCTATCTCTCTTCTTCCGGGACCTCTTGAAGGTCTTGTTTCACCTACGGAATAAGACGGGAAGTTATACTGATGCATATATCTCTTGGTATCATGCTCATCGATACCATCTAAAAGCTGAGCATCGGAAACAGGACCTAATGTTGCGATTGTAAGAACCTGAGTTTGTCCTCTTGTGAAAAGTCCTGAGCCGTGAACACGCGGAACTAATGCAACCTCAGCAGCGAGAGGTCTTATCTCGTCAAGACGGCGACCGTCAACACGCTTGCCTTCATCTAAAAGCCAACGGCGAACGATAACTTTCTGAACTTTATAGATAATCTCATCTAAAAGACCTGCATTGGATTTATCTTCGTTATCATAGGCCTCGTGGATAGCGTCGGTAATGGGCTTAAGGCGAGCTTCACGAACATTTTTATCATCAGTATCGAGAGCATACTTAAACTGATCGATATATTCGTCTTTAATTTTCTCAAAGAGGTCATGGTCAACTTCCATAGACTCAAAAGTAAACTTCTCTTTGCCGATTTCATTTTTAATGCTTTCAATGAAAGAAACCATTTTTTTGATTTCTTCATGTCCCTCAGCGATAGCCTCAAGCATTATATCATCGGGAATCTGATCAGCGCCTGCTTCAATCATAACAATCTTTTCAGCAGTTCCTGCAACTGTAAGGTTAAGTCTTGAAATAGCTCTATCCTCGAGTCCCGGATTTAAAACTATCTTATCGTTGCAATATCCAACGCTGATTCCTGCGATAGGTCCGTTCCACGGAATATCGGAAATAGAAAGAGCGATGGAGGTTGCTATCATTCCTGCAATTTCAGGAGAGCAATCGGGGTCAACCGATAAAACTGTCATAACAACAGAAACATCGTTGCGCATATCCTTGGGGAAAAGCGGACGGATAGGACGGTCTACCATTCTGGAAGCGAGAATTGCTTTATCAGAGGGCTTTCCCTCTCTTTTTAAGAATGAGCCGGGGATTCTTCCTACTGCATAAAGCTTTTCCTCAAAATCAACGCTTAAAGGGAAGAAATCAATTCCCTCGCGGGGTTTTGCAGATGCAGTTACATTCGCCATAACAACAGTTTCGCCATAGTGTACCCAGCAAGAGCCATTGGAAAGCATACAGGTTTTGCCTGTTTCTACCCAAAGCTTTCTTCCTGCATAGGTAGTTTCAAAAGTTTTGTAATTCTCAAACATTTTTCTTTCTCCTTAACATTTTTTAAAGAGATTTTTTTGGTTTAGCAATAAATTCTAACCTTGCTTACAGCAAAGCCACAATTCACTGCTAACCCCAAATAAAATCCCTCTATTTATAACTTGAAAGGCAGACGATAGTTTATCGCCTGCCTTATAGGTTACTTACTTACGCAAGCCAAGTTTAGCTACGATTGCACGATAACGCTCGATATCGTTTTTCTGCAAATAGTTTAACAAGTTGCGACGATGACCAACCATTTTGAGAAGACCTCTGCGGGAATGATGGTCATTTTTGTTTGCCTTTAAATGCTCAGTTAAATCAGCAATTCTTTTAGAAAGAACAGCGATCTGAACTTCGGGAGATCCTGTATCGCCCGGATGAGTTGCATGAGCTTCAATGATTTTGGTTTTTTCTTCTTTTAACATTTTCTACACCTCTTTATAATATTAGCGGCAAGACGCAGCTAAGGGAGACGGCATTTCCCAAAATTTAGGGCACATTCCGCAAAACCGCGACAAAGCGCTTTAAGTATCATAACACACTTTTTTACTTTTGTAAAGTGTTTTTTAATTTTTTAATTCTATGCTTCTTGCCTTTTCTCGAAACAAACAATCCGAAAAGCGAGACTGCGATCAAAACTAACAATAAAATTCCTGCCGCAGTCCACACATAATTGCTTTCATAGACTATTATCTCAGGGATTTCTTCTTCCGCGACCTGGGTTGTATCGGTAAACTTCTCGCCTATTGTTAAAAAATATGAACGAGTATTTTTTATATCTAAAAGGGCACAAAGGGAAACTGCTGATGCAAAGTCCTCCGCCTCTTTATGGTCGCCCTCGCCACCTGCTGTTTTTGCCGCTTCAGAGTACCAAAATCCGCCGCTTTCATCTTGACAAGATAAAAGATATTTAATAGGATCTGTTTCAGCGGTTGTATAAGGCTCGTTCCAGAGTGCTTCTCCTGCTGCTATAAGCGCCATAATACAATAGCTTTGGGTTACAGCATTAGGCAAAGAGCTATCCTGAGGGGTAAAAACTCCATCAATATAGCAGGATTTTAAAAAGTTTACGCTTTGGTTTCTGATATCTGCAATTTTGGGATTAGTATATTTAGAAAGCGCCATTATCGCTGTTGCGGTTAAATCTAAAGACGGAGCATCTGCGCCTTCTTCTGCAAATCCGCCGACCGACATTTTATAGGCAAAGAGAGAATTTATAGCCTTTGCGCGGTTATAATCGGCATTAATAAGATCCAGAGCGATTATAGCCCAAAGCTGTCCCTCTAGAGAAAAATCCCGTCCTCCCTCTTCATTCTGATACATAAATCTTCCATCGGAGCCTTGCATTGATATAAGCTTTTCAACCATATCTATTCCGCTTACCGCTGTTTTCGGATTCTGACCTGACAGAATAGAAATTACGATTGCTTTTGCAAATTCATCGCTTTTTGTAAATTCGCCGACGGTACTGATATCATAAACAGGCACCATAAAGAAATAATCACTTTGTTGAATCATATTTGTTTCTGCGCGAAGCATTGCATGAAACGGAGAGCCTTTTATATTAATATCAGCTTCATATTTTTCTTTCTGCACATTCTTATAATAGTCTATTCCGGCAGAAACAGCACCATCTATTTCTGCTACCTCATAAGAAAATGCAGAAAAACAGCAAGAAAATACTACTAAAAGGCACAGAAAAAACGCCGAAATTCGGGCCTTATTTTTCATCTTTTCGTCTCCTTTTTAATTAAATTTACTTGACTTTCTTTAAAGGATTGGTATAATAAAATAGCGCGCTGGTGTAGCACAGTTGGCAGTGCAGCTGATTCGTAATCAGCAGGTCGTGCGTTCAAGTCGCATCACCAGCTCCAAAGGACAATTCGATTTATCGGATTGTCCTTTTTTAATAGTTTTCGGAAATAAGCTTAGCTAAAATACCGCTTAGCATTGAGGGGTTTCCCTTTCCTTTTGAAGCCTTCATACATTGACCTACAAAGAATCCTAAAAGATTGGTCTTTCCGTTTTTATAATCATCTATAAGCTTTAAATTATTATCTAAAACCTCTTTTGCTATTTTCAAAAGCTCATCTTCATTACTTATCTGAGAAAGTCCCTTTTCGGCTATAATCTCCCCTGCCGACTTACCTGTTTCAAAATGAGCTAAGAGAACTTCTTTTCCCGCTGTAACCGAAATTTCTTTCTTTTCTACTCTTTCGATTAAATCAATTAAAAATTCGGGAGTTACACCGATTTCGGAAATATCCTTGCCCGTTTCATTGATGCGCTTGGAAATATCGGATAAAATCCAGTTTGAAATAACCTTAGCGTGGGTAGGCTTAATTTTAAGACAGGCATCGAAAAAGGCTGATTTTCCCTCATTTTCGGAAATAAGAGAAGCATCGTCAAAGGGTAGTCCCTCTTTTTCGAGATAACGAATAAGACGAATATTAGGAAGCTCTTTTGCTTCCCTTTCAACCTTATTTATAAGATCATCTGTAACCTCTATTGTTCTAAGGTCCGGCTCGGGGAAATATCTATAGTCCTGAGCATCTTCCTTTGAACGAAGAAGGAAGCTTTCGCCCTTGTGGTCGTCCCATCGGCGGGTTTCCTGAGTTATAACGCCGCCTTCGGAGAGAATTTTAATCTGTCTTGCGGCTTCATAATCTATAGCATGAACTGCTCCGAGGAATGAGTTTACATTCTTCATTTCGCAACGAGTTCCGAATTTTTCCTCGCCCTTAGGCTTAACCGATACGTTTATATCGCAACGAATAGAGCCTTCTTCCATTTTACAATCGGAAATACCTAAAGAAGATAATATCTGCTTTATTGTTTCGAGATATGCCTTTGCTTCTGCGGAAGAGCGCATGTCGGGCTCGGAAACTATCTCTATAAGCGGAACTCCGCATCGGTTCATATCAACCAAGGAGCCTACAAAAGCGTCGTTATGGACTAATTTACCTGCGTCCTCCTCGATATGTATTCTTGTTACACCGATTTTTCTAACACCATCGGGCATAGGAACCAAAACATATCCGTTTTCACAAAGAGGAATATCAAACTGCGAAATCTGATAGCCTTTGGGTAAATCGGGATAATAATAGTTTTTTCTGTCCTGCTTGGAGAGGCGGTTAATACTGCAATTTAAAGCCTTTCCCATTTTAACTGCATACTCTACTACCTTTTTATTTAAGGTAGGCAGAGTTCCGGGCATTCCCGCGCAGATGGGACAGCATTTGGTATTTACCTCTTTGCCGAATACATTTTGGCAAGAGCAATATATTTTAGTTTCGGTTGAAAGTTCGGCATGAATTTCAAGACCTATTACGATATCGTATTCCAATTTTCTTCCTCCTAAAACTTAACCTGTGTTTTAAAGCCGCCGATTAAATCTTCATATATACCTGCAACGCGGAGAATTTCGGCATCGGCAAAGGGTTTTCCGATAAACTGCATTCCTACCGGCATATTATCTTTAGTTCCTTCTACGGGAACGCTTACTGCAGGAAGACCTGCTAAGTTCACAGTTACTGTACATATATCCGAAGCATACATTTTTAAAGGATCTTCTATCTCGCCTATACGGAAGGCTACATCGGGGCTTGTAGGAGTTAAAAGCATATCACAGCTTCTAAAAGCAGTTTTAAACTCTTCCTTTAACTTCTGCTGGAAAAGCTTAGCCTTTTTATAATAAGCATCATAATAACCGCTGCTTAAAACAAATGTTCCAAGCATAATTCTGCGCTTAACCTCATCACCGAAGCCCTCACTTCTCGAACGAACAAAAAGCTCCTCTAAGCTTTTCGGATTCTCGGCTCTGTATCCATATTTAACGCCATCGTAACGGCTTAAATTTGAAGATGCTTCTGCGCAGGAAATTATATAATAGGCAGAAAGCGCGTAATCTGTTCCAGGAAGGTCAACATTTACTAAGGTTGCTCCTGCAGATTCTAAGGTTTTAGCGGCATTCATAACAAGCTCTTTAACCTTAGCGCTTACGCCATCGCCGAAATACTGCTTAGGAATACCGATTTTTACTCCGCTTAAACTACCGCCCGAAGCGAGAGATAAATTAAAATTAGCCTCTAAAGAGGTTGAATCCATTGAATCCTTCCCCGCAATAACACTATATAAAGCGGCTGTATCTGCTACGGTTTTTCCTATTGGACCTATTTGGTCTAAGGAAGAAGCAAAAGCGACAAGACCATAACGGGAAACGCTCGAATATGTAGGCTTTAATCCTACAACTCCGCAAAAAGATGCAGGCTGACGGATAGATCCGCCTGTATCACTGCCTAAGGAAACGATAGCCTCTCGAGCTGCTACTGCCGCGGCGCTACCGCCTGAGCTTCCGCCCGGAACTCTTGAAAGGTCATGAGGGTTGGCCGTTCTTTTTAGTGCTGAATTTTCGGTTGAAGAGCCCATTGCGAACTCATCCATATTAACCTTACCCGTTATAACAGCGCCGGCTTTTATAAGATTTTCTGTAACAAAAGCATTATAAGGCGGCTCGAAATTTTCAAGCATTTTAGAAGCGCAGGTAGCCTTATACCCTTTAACGCAGATATTGTCTTTAACGGCAACAGGAATACCTGTCATAACAGTTCCTTTGCCTTCTGCTATCATTTCATCTGCTTTTTTTGCCATTTTGATAGCCTTTTCATAATTAGTTTCCAAATATGCGCCGACTTTATCATCTACATTCTCGATTCTTTTATAAACAGAATCTGCGATTTCTACCGCCGATACCTCTTTCGCGCGGAGCATTTTAGAAAGCTCTGATGCTGATTTATTATATAGTTCCATTTCTATCTCCTTACTGCTCTACGGTTTTCGGCACAACGATACAGCCCGCTTTTACCTCGGGAGCATTTTTTAAAAGCTCATCGCGAGGCATCGAGGGGCAAACTATATCCTCTCTTAAATCCATTATATTGGAAGCATCCGCCTCGTTTAAATTAACATTTGTTTCGGGAAGCTTTTCTACCATTTCAATAATAGATGAAAGCTCTCTTTCCATTTTAAGCTTTTCTTCACCGCTGAAACTAAGCTTTGAAAGCTTTGCAATATGGTCAACATCAATTTTCATTTTTTATACCTGCCATTTCAAGAAATTCTTTTTCGTTTATTACTTTAACACCCAAAGCTTCCGCTTTACGAAGCTTACTGCCCGCATCGCTTCCCGCCAAGAGGAATGTTGTTTTTTTAGAAACGGAGGAAGATGTTTTTCCGCCGTTTTCTTCTATTATACGGCTAGCTTCATCTCTTGTAAAGCCCTGAAGCGTACCCGTTAAAACAAAGATTTGTCCTGAGAATATATCGGAGGTTGTTTTTATGCTCGGCTCGAATTTCAGTCCTGCCAATTTTAGCTCTTCTATTAGTTCTCTATTTTTAGAGAGAGAAAAAAACTTAACAACTGCTTCTGCCATAGTATCGCCGAAGCCCTCTATTTCCAATATATCTTCCTTAGAAGCCGAAATGATATTATCTATCGACATAAACTTTTTCTCTAAAAGCTTTGCCGCTTTAACTCCTATCCCGCGAATTCCAAGTCCAAACAGAACTCTATACAGGGGGGCTTCCTTAGAAAGCGCTATCGCATTTATAAGATTATCTGCCGATTTATCCTTAAAGCCTTCCATTTCAAGAAAATCTTCTCTTGAAAGCTTATATATATCGGTTATTTTCTCTATTTTACCCTCATTATGAAGCTTTGACAAAACCGCTTCGCCAAGTCCCTCAATATTTACGGCATCTTTAGAAGCATAATGCTCTAAATTGCGCATTATCTGCTCAGGACAAGCAGAGTTTTCGCAGCGAAGAACTGCTTCGTCCTCTTCTCTTACTAATTTTTCACCGCAACAAGGACAGTTTTCCGGCATTTTATAGGGAAGGCTTCTCTCAGCATGAGATACGCTTTTTATAACCTCGGGAATTATCTCGCCCGCTTTTCTGACTAAAATTTTATCCCCTAATCGGATATCCTTCGATTTTATAAAATCCTCATTATGCAAAACTGCTCTACTGACTGTTGTTCCCGCTAAGAACACGGGTTGGAATATAGCAACGGGGGTTATAGCGCCTGTTCTTCCAATGCCGAGTTCTATATCTAAAAGGGTTGTTTCCTTTTCTTCGGGCGGATATTTGAAGGCTGCCGCCCATTTGGGGTATTTCGCTGTAGCTCCGAGGCGATCTCTAAGAGTAAAGTTATCAACCTTTACAACCGCACCATCTATATCATAAGGATATTTTCCTCTGCCTTCGCCTATTCGGCGGATTTCTTCTATTATAAGAGCTGTATCTTTATACATTTCATAAGACGGAATAACCTTAAAGCCTAAGTCTTTTAGAAAATCCAGACTCTCTTTATGCCCCGAAATGCTTTTTCCTTCTATTTTTTGAATATTGAAAACAAAGATATCTAAGTTTCTCTTTGCCGCAACCGAGCTTTTCTTTTGACGAAGAGAGCCTGCGGCGGCATTTCGCGGATTTTTAAAAGGCTCTGTTCCCTCTTTTTCCTGCTCCTCTACTAAATTTCTAAAGCTTTGAAGAGGCATATACACCTCGCCTCTTACCTCTAAATACGGTATATCTTCGGATATAATCTGAGGAATAGTTTTAATAGTTTTAATATTTTCGGTTACATCTTCTCCGATAAAGCCATCGCCGCGCGTTGACCCTCTTACAAGCTTTCCGTTTTTATATTCGAGCGAAACCGAAAGACCGTCTATCTTCGGCTCTACTACAAAATCAGTATCTTTATATTCATTTTTTATCTTCTCTATGAACTCTATCATTTCCTCTTCGCTGAAAAGGTCCTGCAAAGAGCCCATCTGAACTGTATGCTCTACCTTCTCGAAGGTATTTTCAGCCATACCGCCGACTTTTTGTGTTGGAGAATCGGGAGTTATAAGCTCGGGATACTGCTTCTCTATTGATTTCAGCTCATTTTGCAGAGAATCATATTCATAATCACTTACTGTTGGCGCGTCTTTTACATAATATTCGAAGCTGAGGCGCTCAAGAGTTTCTCTTAAAACCTTTACCCTCTTCTCGGCTTCACTATATGTCAAGAAAATCCCTCCTAATACATTTGAACTGCAACATCGGTTGTTGAGCCTAATTTCGATAGCCTTTCCAAAAGCTCAAAGGACAAATCAGCTGAGCCTTCGCATTTAATAGGCGCTGAATCAACAAGCAAAACCTCAAAGGCACCGCCCGAAAGAAGCGATTCGATTTTTGCTTTATCAATAATTGAGCCTTTTATAACAATTCTTCCCTTTTTATCGCTGTTTATTTGCACTTTTCTCCTCGGCTCTGCCGGAACAGAAAAGTCGTTAGAAACAGAATCTATCATAATATTCGGAGGCATATCATCTTTAATACTGATTCGGCCCGAAATATTCAGAACTGCATTTTCCTTTAACAGGTTTCCATACTGCTCTAAGACCTTATTAAAGGCGACTGCTTCGCATTCGCCCGTTAAATCCTCAATTGAGAGAACTGCCATTTTGCTGCCTGTTTTTAATGTTCTCACCTTAAATGAGGTTATAACACCGATTATATTTACCTTTTTGGAATCAAATTTAAAGGCTTGACCCTCTGATACGGCATCAATAAGCTGAGAAAGGTTAAAGGGCTTCTTTCGCTCTATTATCTCGCGGTAATCATCTAAGGGATGTCCCGAAAGATAAAAGCCCGTTACCTCTTTTTCAAAGGTTAACTTATCGGAGAAGGAAAAATCCTCAACATCTTCATAGACAAAGGCTGAGCTTCCCTCTTCGGTAGAGCCAAAAAGGCTAATCTGACCTTCTATGTTTTTGCGCTTATCATCATTTATATAATTTGTTATAGGCTCTATTGCTAAAAGAAGCTGATTGCGGTTGGAATTCAAAGAATCGAAAACTCCGCATTTAACCAAGCTCTCTATAGCTCTGCGGTTAAGACCATAAGGGTTTAATCTTTTGCAGAAATCATAGAAGGATTCAAAGGGTTCTTTTTCTCTTTCGGAAATAATAGCGTTTATAACATTTCTGCCTAAATTTCTGACAGCTAAAAGGCCGAAACGGACCTTTCCGTTTTCTACCTTGAATTCATTAAAGGAATATCTTATATCGGCAGGCAAAACCGATACACCTATTCTTTTACATTCATTGATATATTCGTTTACCTTGCTTCCGTTATCAGCAACACTGCTTAAAAGGGCGGCAAAGTATTCGTTTTTATAATATCTTTTAAGATAGGCGGTTTGATAAGATATATAGGCATAAGCCGCGGCATGAGCCTTATTAAATGCATAGGACGCGAAAGATTCCATTTTATCATAAATCTCGCTTGCTGCTTCCTCGGAAACACCGTTATTAACAGCTCCGATACATTCAATTGTTCCGTCATCTCTTGTTTTACCATAAATAAAGTTATGGCGCTCTTGAATCATTATATCATGCTTCTTTTTCGCCATTGCGCGGCGAACTAAATCGCTTCTGCCATAAGAATAGCCCGCAAGCGAGCGGCATATCTGCATAACCTGCTCTTGATATACGATACAACCATGTGTAACATCTAAAATCGGAGCCAAAAGCGGGGTTTTATATTTTATCTTTTCGGGGTGATGGCGGTTTTCGATATATTCAGGAATTGAATCCATCGGGCCAGGTCGATAAAGCGAGATAATAGCTATTAAATCCTCTAAAGAGGTAGGCTTCATCTGCATAAGTGTTTGGCGCATACCGCCTGATTCAAACTGAAATACACCCTCTGTATTACCCTGAGAGAGCATTTCCATAACACCTTTATCGTTGTCGGGAATATTATTTATAGAAAAATCGGGCACCCTTTTGCGAATTTCTCTTTCGGCTTCGGCTATAACCGTTAAATTTCGAAGACCTAAAAAGTCCATTTTTAAAAGCCCTAACTCTTCCAAGGTTACCATTGTAAACTGCGTTACAACCGATTCATCGCTTTTAGCAAGCGGAACATACTCCGATACGGGCTTATCGGTTATAACAACACCTGCGGCGTGCATCGAGATATTTCGGGGCATTCCCTCTATCTCTCTTGCCATATCAACTAATTTTTTAACCTGCGGATCACTCTCATAAAGCTCTTTGAAATCAGGAGATTCCAAAGCCTTATCTAAGGTTATATTAAGCTCTGTAGGAACTCTTTTTGCAACCTTATCTACATCTGCATAGGGCATACCTAAAACTCTTCCTACATCGCGAAGCGAGCCTCTTGCCGCCATTGTACCAAAGGTTATTATCTGAGAAACATGGTCTTCGCCGTATTTCCTTTTAACATAATCTATAACCTCTTGACGTCTGTCAATGCAGAAATCTATATCAAAGTCGGGCATACTTACTCTTTCAGGGTTTAAAAACCGCTCGAATAGAAGCTGATATTTCATCGGGTCAAGCCCTGTTATTCCCATACAATATGCTACTATAGATGCGGCTCCCGAGCCTCTTCCCGGACCTACGGGTATGCCGTTTTTCTTAGCATAGGCTATAAAATCGGCAACTATAAGATAATAATCGGTATAGCCCATTTGAGTTATAACACTCATCTCATATTCAAATCTTTCGATATATTCTTTAGGCGGATTTTCTCCGTAAATTCTATGAAATCCCTCTAAAGCAATTCTTTTGAAATAGGAAATATTCTCTTCTCCGTTGGGGGCTATAAACCTTGGAAGCTTTGTATGTCCGAATTCAAACTCTACATTACAGCGCTCGGCAATTTTAATAGTATTTTCCAAGGATTCGGGAACAAACCCGAAAACCTCGCGCATTTCAGCTTCTGTTTTAAGATAAAACTCATCTGTAGGGAATGCCATAGGATTATCCTCATTGAGGGTTTTTCCCGTTTGGATACAGAGAAGAATTTTTTGCATCTGAGCATCTGATTTTTCTATATAATGGCAATCGTTAGTTGCAACGAGGCCTACTCCCTTTTCGCGGCTCAATCTGATTAAATCGGGAAGAATTTTTTGCTGTTCTTCCATACCATGATTTTGAATTTCTATAAAGAAATTATCCTTACCGAATGTATCTAGATAAAAATCGCAAACCTCTGAAGCGGCATCAAAATTACCCTCTTCAAGTCTTCTCGGAATTTCTCCCGCAAGGCAGGCAGAAAGAGCAATAAGACCGCTCGAATATTTCTTTAATATTTCTCTGTCAACTCGGGGTTTGCCATAAAAGCCTTCTGTAAAGCTTAAGGAAACAAGCTTTATTAAATTCTGATAACCTTCGTTATTTTCGCAAAGGAGAACTAAATGATAAGGAGAATTATCAAGTCCTCTTTCCTTATCATGGCGAGTTCTAGGCGCAACATATACCTCACAGCCGATAATAGGCTTTATATTAGCATCCTTGCAGGCGCGATAAAAATGAATAGCACCGTAAAGCACACCGTGGTCTGTTATGGCAAGCGAGGTTTGCCCTTTTTGAGCCGCCGCATTACAAAGCTTTTTAATGCGGCAAGCGCCGTCTAAAAGGCTATATTCGGTATGTACGTGAAGATGGGTAAAACCGCTCACCTGTTCGCCTCCTTTTTATAAAGCTCGTCCGCTAGTGCGACAATCTTTTTAAGTCTATGATACATTCCGCTTCGGGAAATTTTAGTTTCGGAGATACTACAAAGCTCAGAAAGCGAGCTATCGGGATTTTGAAGCCTTAGTTTTGCAACCGAAAGCAACTCATCTGAGAGGATATTTTCTTCCTTTTCTAAAATATAGTTTATTGCTTTTATTTCTTTTTCCGCGTTCTGCTCGGTTTTTCGCATATTGGCGCTGTCGCAGTTCATAACGCGGTTTATTTTATTTGTTATATCTCTTGCTATTTTAGCATTCATTATTTCCAAAGAAGCCGCTCCTGCTCCCATTAGAACAAAAAGGTCTTCTATCAATGAGCTATCCTTTGTATATGCTATAAAGCGCTCGTTTCTTTGATTAAAGCTTAAAAGAACCGACCGCTCAGATAAAAGCTCCATAAAGGCTATGCAAAGCGGCATTGATTTTATAGAAAACTCTAATCTATATTCCTTTTCGGGGTCGCTGGAATTTACTGATGCAAGATAGGCTCCTCTTAAAAATGAGCTGAACTGCTTTTCGCTTTCAATTTTTTCTTCGCTTATACTTATCTCATCTTCAAAAAATTCTCTGTAAATCTTTCCAGCGCTCTCCCCTTTTATTTCAAGAAGATATTTGCGCTTTCCGCTTTTTTCGATTTTCTCCCCTTTGATTTCAAAAACCGAAGAAATAAGCTCAAAAAAACGGTCTCTTATTTTAGCGCTATCGCATTCTAAAATAATTTCTTTTTCCGATACCTTAGAGGAAAAAAGCAAAAAAGCATAGACCTCGGATTTTTTCTCATCTAGGCTTCCGAAGTCTGATACAGCAAGATTTGCTTTTACTCTCTGCGTAAAGGTCATTAAAGACACCTACTTCAATATATCTCTATGGGTAACGCTTGAATTATAGCCTTTTTCTAACAGATGCTCATTCAAAAGCTCTGCAAAGGTTACGCTTCTATGATGTCCGCCTGTGCAGCCGATAGCTATTACAAGAGAGCTTTTACCCTCGCTTATATATAAAGGCTGCAGAAAATCTATAAGGTCGAAAAGCTTATCTTTTAATGTTTTCGACTGTTCAAACTGCATAACATAATCTGAAACGGGCTTATCAAGTCCTGTTTTATTTTTAAGCTCTTCTATATAAAAAGGATTAGGAAGACAGCGAACATCAAAAACCAAGTCCGCCTCGGAGGGAACACCATGCTTAAAGCCGAAAGAAACGCAGGAAATAAACATTCCGGAGCCGATATTGTTTAAAAATATCTTCAAAATTCGTTCTTTAAGCTGCATTGCGGTTAAAAAGGTCGTATCTATAACATAACTTGCTCTTTCTCTGACCTTTCTTAAAATTCTGCGCTCTTTTGCAACAGCCGCCTCCAGAGAGCCGCACTGCTCCATTAACGGATGCTTCCTGCGGGTAAACTTATATCTATCGATAAGCACCTTTGAATCGGCATCTAAAAAGAGAATTTTATAATCGCAATTCATTTCTTTAAGCTTATCAATCTCACTTAAAAAATCGTTAAAAAGGTCTCCGCCGCGAACATCGGTTACAATCGCGAGCTTATCGAGCTTTCCTTCCGACTGCATAGACAACTCAACAAACTTTGAAATAAGCTTTGGAGGAATATTATCAACGCAATAAAAACCGATATCCTCTAAAGCATCTATTGTTCGGGATTTACCTGCTCCCGAAAGTCCTGTTACGATTACACATTGCATTTTATTTTACCTCTCCGAGAATTTCTATTTCTGTTTCTAATTTAACGCCTTTTTTCTCTAAAACCACCGCTTTTACCTTTTCTATCAAAGCGAGAATATCTGCCGCGGTAGCAGAACCTTTATTTATAATAAAGCCGCTATGCTTTTCGCTAACCTCGGCCCCGCCTACGCTTTCACCTTTAAGAGAGCATTCTTCGATTAGCGCTGCGGCAAAATACCCCTCAGGGCGCTTGAATGTACTACCCGCGCTCGGATATTCAAGCGGCTGTTTTTCTTTTCTTTTGTTTAAAAGGGTATTCATCTTCTCAGCTATTTCCTCCTTGTTTCCTTTTTCTAAAAGAAAACGCGCTGAGATAATTATCATATTATTTTCTTGGAAAACGCTTTTGCGGTAGCTAAGTTTTAGCTCTGAATCGGAAAACATTTTAACATTTCCATTCATATCCATCGCTCTAACTTCTGCTACAACATCCTTAATCTCGCCGCCATAAGCGCCTGCGTTCATATAAACGGCTCCGCCGACAGTTCCCGGAATACCATAAGCGAACTCTAAACCTGTAAAGCTATTTTCCTTTGCAGATATCGTCAGCTTTTTTAAGGAGACCGCGGAGCCTGCTATAATGCCGTTTTCCTCTGTTTTAAGATTTTCGAACTCTCCCGAAAGCTTTATAATAACCCCATCAAAGCCTTCATCTAATGCCAAAACATTACTTCCGTTTCCTAAAAAGAAAAACTGCTCTTTACTCGAATTTAAATAGCAAAGAAGCTGCGATAGCTTTTCTTCGGTATCGGGCATGACAAAATATTTAGCCCTCCCCCCTACTTTAAAGCTAGTATGAGCTGATAAAGGCTCATTTTCCTTGTAGGTTATTGAGTTTTCAGCTGCAAAGGTAGGAAAATCAAACATAATTTACTCCAAATTAAAAATTATTTCTCAAAGGAATTTCCCAAAAATGCCGCTCCGATAATTCCGGCATCGTTACCGAGGGTTGCTCGGCAAATTTTAGTTCTTGTAGCATCGTCTTTACAATACTCATGTTCAAAAACAAGCTCTCTCAAAGGAGCTAAAAGGGTTTCTCCCTCATTACAAACACCTCCGCCGATAACCAAAACTTCGGGCTGGAAAATGTTTATCATATTGGTAATTCCGCAAGCAAGATATGAGATATATTTATCAACGACCGCTTTACCTGCCTTATCGCCCTTTCTCATAGCATCAAAGGCTGTTCTTCCGCTAACCTTGCCGTCGTTTTCTTTTATCAGCTCCCACATAACAGAGGTTTTATCTTTTTCCATTTCCTCTTTAGTCATATTGATAAGTCCTGTTGCAGAAGAATATGCCTCAAAGCATCCCTTTCTTCCGCAAGAGCATTGTCTGCCCTCGTATTCTATAACAGTATGGCCTAATTCTGCGCCATAGCAGTTGCTTCCCGAATAAATTTTACCGTCAATTATAATTCCGCCGCCAACTCCTGTTCCAAGGGTTATCATAATAGCATCGTTAACATCTTTTGCGGCGCCTGCTAAAACCTCGCCATATGCGGCGGCATTAGCATCATTTTCTATATAAACCTTTTTTCCTCCAAGGCGCTCGGATATCATTTTTCCTAACGGCAAATCCTTAAAGCCTAAGTTATTGGAATATATAACCATTCCTGTTTTGCCGTTTGCCGCGCCGGGTGTTCCAACACCAACCCACATAATATCATCTAAGGTTATTCCCGCATTTTCTGCTGCTGCTATAGTTGTTTTTGCCATATCGTCGGCTATTTCTTCAGCGGATCTCGGAAGATTTGTTTTAACACTTGCCTTACCGAGTATTTCATAATTTTCATTTACAATTCCAACTGCGATATTTGTTCCGCCGAGGTCTATTCCTGCATAATATTTCATTTTTCTTTCTCCTTAAAATTTTATTCTACCGACATTCCAAGGTTATCCATAAGCTCTTGAGCCGCGTTATAACCCATTTTTTTCTGTCTGTTATTCATAGCGGCAACCTCTAATATTACCGCAAGGTTTCTACCCGGTTTTACGGGGATTGTTAAAGAAGGAATTTTTATTCCTATTATTTCGGTAAACTCCTCTTCTATGCCCATTCTGTCGTATGTTTTATTAGAATCCCAAGGCTCTAAATTTATTACCATATCTATTTTCTCGGTCATCTTTATAGATCCCATACCGAAAATGCGTCGAGCATTAACTATACCTATGCCGCGAAGCTCAAGAAAATGGCGGATATTTTCGGGCGCTTGACCAACTAAGGTTTTTCCCGAAACCTTTTTTATTAAAACAGCATCGTCGGCTATTAAGCGATGTCCTCTCTTAACAAGCTCAACGGCAGTTTCGCTCTTACCAACACCGCTTTCGCCCAAAATTAAAATACCTTCACCGTAAATCTCAACTAAAACTCCATGACGGGTTATTCTTGGGGCTAATTCAACACTTAAATAAGCTATGAGAGAGGATACGAAAGCGCTTGTTCTCTCCTCAGTTCTGAATATCGGAACACCATGTTTCTTCGCGCCCTCTACAACCTCGCCGACATATTGAATATTTCTTGTTATAACAACGGCAACGGGCTTTTCGGAAAAGAAACGGTCTATCTTTTCCATTCTTTCATCGCCGGGGCATTCTAACAAAAAGGCTATTTCCGCATTTCCCATTATCTGCATACGGGTTGCATCGAAATATTCATAAAATCCCGAAAGCTGAAGACCGGGACGGTTTACATCCAAGCTTTCAACAACTACTTCAGAATAGTTTTCGGGAACGAAAAGCTGCTCTAATCCAAGGTCTTTTTCAACCTTAGAGAGATTAACAGAATAGGTTTTCATTTATACCTCTCCCAAATGTTTTATTTTTCCGAATGCGCTTACAAAAGCACATACCTATACATATATGATTATACTATATATTATCTCTTTTGTAAAACACTTTTTTAAATTTTTTTATATTTAAAAAACCCGCCTTTCGGCGGGCTTGAAATTTAAAAGAATTCTGTACGGATAATTTTTTCGGAAACGGCGGGAGAATAATTGAATATATCCATATGATCTCCCTCGAAAAAGTATTCGGGCTTTTCTATAGTTCTTTCCCCAGAGAAGGAATCTACGATTATTAGTTTTATCTTCATCTTCTCAGGTATAATATTTTTAATATAAACGCTGGCATTATCCCCAACCCTTACATCTTCGTTATATTCTGCAAGTCCTGCAAGATTGGGAGCTAATTCTATAAAAACCCCATACTGCTCTACCGAGCGGATTATACCGGGAACGGTTTCTCCTATATTAAACCGCGCGGCATTTTCTTCCCAAGTTCCCAAAAGCTCTTTATGGGAAAGGGTTATTTTGCCATCTTCCGCTATGGATTTTACTAATACCTTTACTGTCTGACCTACTCTGAAGCGGTCTTTAGGATGAGAAATTCTTGAAACCGAAATGCTGTCTATCGGCAAAAGGGCTACTATCCCTGCACCAATATCAACAAAACAACCGAACGACTCGATATGGGTTATAACACCATCTATAACATCTCCCAAGGAGAGCTTTTTTATGTAATTCTCCATAGCATCTATCTGAACTTCGCGGCGGTTAAGACTTGCCCATGTTTCCCCTTTTTCATCCCTGTAAAACCCTTTAACATAAAAACAGATAGGTTTATTTACACGCGAAATCAGCGCAATATCCTTAGTTTCGCCCGTATCACAACCGATAGCACCGTCTTCTTTTAATATTTTTCCTTTCATAAAGCCAAAATCAACTATAAGATTATGCTGCAAATCACAAAGCGAAACCTTAGCTTCTATAGGGCATCCCCTAACTAAAGCTTCTCTCAAGGATTTTTCATCCTTAAGATAACCGCAGTTTTCCGCCGTACCGACTTTAAATCCTTCCGGTTTATACAAATTCATTTCTGTAGCCTCCTATTTTTTAGTCCTATTTAAAAATATGCTTTTCTTTTATTTCTATGACTACAAATCAAATTTTTTAAAATAGTTGCTTTATTATCTTAAAAAGTGTATAATTATTTATATATGTTTATATTGAGAGGACTTTATGATGAATTTTGAAGTTTCGGATATTGTTATCTTAAAAAAGCCTCACCCTTGCGGTGGTAACGAATTTCAGATTCTTCGCGTTGGAATGGATTTTAAAATGCGCTGTCTTAAATGCTCTCACGAAATATGGCTTACAAGACGAGATGCTGAAAAACGGATAAAACATAAAAAGGAGAACTAAACCATGCTCGATAAATTAGAACAAATTTCGATTAAATATAACGAAGTTCAGGAAAAGCTTTCAGACCCCTCGATCGTTACCGATCAGGCGCTTTATGCTTCCCTTATGAAGGAACTTAAAACATTAACCCCTATTGTTGAAAAGTATGAGGAATACAAAAGCTGTAACGCAGATTTTAACGAAGCCAAAGAGCTTATGGAAGACGGCGATAAAGAGCTAAAAGAAATGGCAAAGGAACAGTTTGAATTTTCCAAAGAGCGCCTATCCGTTATCGAAGAAGAGCTTAAAATTCTCCTTTTGCCGAAAGACCCTGATGACGATAAGAACGTTATTATAGAAATCCGCGGAGGTGCAGGCGGCGAAGAGGCGGCTTTATTTGCAAATTCGCTTTACAGAATGTATTCTATGTTTGCAGAAGCAAAGCGCTTTAAAACCGAGGTTCTTTCCATTAATGAAACAGGACTCGGCGGAATTAAGGAAATCAGCTTTTCTGTTGAGGGCGACGGAGCTTTCTCCCTTTTAAAATACGAAAGCGGCGTTCATCGCGTTCAGAGAGTTCCAGAAACAGAATCGGGCGGCAGAATTCACACCTCTACCGTTACGGTTGCGGTTTTGGCTGAGGCTGAAAATGTTGAGATTGATATAAACCCTACAGATTTGCAGATAGATACCTACCGCGCAAGCGGAGCGGGCGGTCAGCACGTTAACAAGACTGAATCCGCTATCAGAATTACACACATTCCTACAGGACTTGTTGTTGAATGTCAAGACGAGCGAAGCCAACATAAAAACAAGGACAAGGCTATGAAAATTCTTCGCTCCCGTCTTTATGAAATTAAAAGGCGCGAGCAGGAAGCTAAAATCGCTTCTGACAGAAAAAGTCAGGTTGGAACGGGCGACCGAAGCGAAAGAATCAGAACCTATAACTTCCCTCAAGGCCGTGTTACCGACCATAGAATCGGACTTACAGTTCATTCTATAGACGCTGTTATGAACGGCGACCTTGACCATATTATTGAATCTTTAAGAACTGCTTTTCAGGCAGAAAAGCTTCGCGCGGGAACAGAGGAATAATTTATGAAAACTTCGGTTATTTCTATAAGCGAGCAGAATGAGCAAAAGCTGCTCTCTAAAGCTCGAAAGATTATGTCGCGCGGAGGATTGGTTGCATTCCCTACCGAAACGGTTTACGGTCTTGGAGGAAATGCCCTTAAAAAAAAGGCGGCAGCCAAAATATATAAAGCAAAAGGCAGACCTTCTGATAACCCTTTGATAGTTCATATTGCAGAGATTGACGAGGTTTATTCTTTAGCTTCGGAAATTCCCGATGAGTTTTTTAAGCTTGCGGAAAACTTTTGGCCCGGTCCTTTAACTATGATTTTAAAAAAGAGCAGCATTGTTCCCGATGAAACAACGGGCGCTCTTAATACAGTTGCAATAAGAATGCCCTCTCACCCTATTGCGAGAAAGCTTATTTCATCCTGCGGATTTCCTATTGCGGCGCCTTCAGCTAATTCGAGCGGAAAGCCAAGCCCTACATCTGCTTCTCATGTTTTCACGGATTTAAACGGCAAAATTCCGCTTATTATTGACGGGGGCGATTGCCAGATAGGCATTGAATCTACAGTTTTATCCTTAGCGGGAGATAAACCCCTTCTTTTAAGACCTGGAGCTATTACCAAGGAAATGATAGAATCGGTTATCGGGGAAATTTCCGTTTCCGAGGGCATTTTATCTCCGCTTATGGAAAACGAGGCGCCTCAGTCTCCCGGAATGAAATACAAGCATTATTCCCCGAAGGCTGATGTTACCGTTGTTGAAGGCAGTTCTGCCGATTTTATTGCGTTTTTAGAGGAGATAAAAAGCGAGGTTGGCGCGTATGCTCTTTGCTATGAAGAAGAGGCGCATTTATCTCCTATTCCCTATCTTATATTCGGAAAATTCAGTGATGAATTAAGTCAGGCTTCGGCGCTCTTTTCCGCTTTGAGGGAGTTTGACGAAATGGAAGCTTTGAGGGTTTATGCCCATTCGCCCAAAACAAGCGGAATTTCTCTCGCAGTTTATAACAGACTTATAAGGGCGGCAGGCTTTAAAGTTATTAAAGTAGGTGAAAAGTAATGCTCATTGGGCTTACAGGTCAATCAGGAGCAGGAAAATCAACCGTTTCAAAAGTCTTCAAGGAAAACGGATATTTTGTTGTTGATGCGGATAAGGTTTCTCGAAAGGTTTCTGAATCAGAGAGCGGAAAAGCCGCTTTGAAAGCGGCTTTCGGCGAAGGTGTTTTCGAAAGCGGAAATTTAAACCGAAAAAAGTTAGCTTCTATTGTTTTTAACGATAAAAAAGAGCTTCAAAAATTAAACACTACTTTGCTTCCGCTTATTTGCGATGAAATCGACAAAATTGTTAAAGAAAGCGGCAGCTCATATATTTTGCTTGATGCGCCTACCCTTTTTGAAAGCGGTATTAACTCAAGATGCGATATAATTTTAGCAGTTACCGCACCATTTTCTGCTTTAGTTTCGCGCATAATGGCAAGGGATTTTTTAACAAAAGAGGAAGCAGAAAGCCGTATTTCTTCTCAGCACAGCGATTCTTTCTTTAAGGAAAACGCCGATATTGTTCTAGAAAATAACGGAACCTTAGATGAGCTTAAAGATAAAGCCCTTTCGACGGCTATAAAAATAAAAAATTTAAAAACCATTTAAAATATGGAGGTATTTTATGAATAATCCCAAAGAACTTTTAATCAAAGAAAGAAATGTTAGTGACAACGAAATTAAAGAAGCGTTTGATTATGCTATAGGTTACCGCGCATTTCTTGATAACGGAAAGACCGAACGAGAGGTTGTTTCTGAAACTATTGAAATTTTAGAAAAGAATGGCTTTGTTCCTTTCGATTCAAAGAAAAAATATTCTACAGGAGATAAAATATATAAAAACAACCGCGGCAAAGCTCTTTTCGCGGCAGTTATCGGAGAAAATAACGACAGCCCGAAAATTCTTGCCGCTCATATTGATTCTCCCCGCTTAGATTTAAAACAGCGCCCATTATACGAAGAGGCATCTATGGGATATTTCAAGACTCATTATTACGGCGGCATTAAAAAATATCAATGGACAGCCATTCCTCTCGCTCTCCATGGTGTTATTGTTCGCAAAAACGGTGAAGTTATAAATGTTTGCATCGGCGAAAAGGCTGATGAGCCTCGCTTTACCGTTACCGACCTTTTGCCTCACTTAGCAGAAGAGCAAAGCAAACGCCCCTTAGCAGAAGGAATAAAAGGCGAAGAGCTTAATGTTTTAATAGGCTCTCTTCCCTTTAAAACCGATAAGGAGAGCGAAAAGGTTAAGCTTAACATAATAAGCCTTTTAAATGAAAAATACGGCATTGATGAATGGGACCTTTTCTCTGCTGAGCTTTGCTTAGTTCCTGCATTCCCCTCTTATGATATTGGCTTTGACCGCAGTATGATAGGCGCCTATGGCCACGATGACCGCGTTTGCGCTTATCCTTCCCTTACCGCTCTTTTAGAGTCAAACGGCAAAAATACTTCGATTTTAGTTCTTGCCGACAAGGAAGAAATCGGCTCTGACGGAAATACAGGCCTTGCCGCTTCTACTCTCGAATATTTCCTTTGCGATTTAGCAGATACCTTAAATTTAAAGCCGCACGATTTTATCCGCTCGATTGAGGCTATTTCCTCTGATGTTACAGCCGCTTTTGATCCTACATTCCCTGATGTTTATGATAAATTAAACTCGGCATTTTTAGGAAAAGGCGTTGCTGTTGAGAAATATACCGGCGCCAGAGGAAAATATGATACAAGCGATGCTTCTGCTGAATTTGCCGCAAGAATTCGCAGAGTTTTAGATGAAAACGATATTTCTTGGCAGATTGCAGAGCTTGGAAAGGTTGATGCTGGCGGCGGCGGAACTGTTGCTAAATTCTTAGCGAGAATGGATATGAATGTTATTGATATGGGTGTCCCCGTTCTTTCAATGCACGCGCCCTTTGAAACCATTTCCAAATTCGATATTTATTCTTCCCATAAAGCATTCTTAGCATTTATAAACGACTAAATTTAAAAGCCCTTGGATTTTTCCAAGGGCTTTTAATATGGAAACAGGACAGAGCGAACTCTGTCCTGTTTTGCTTTTTACTGATTTTCGCCGTCGTCGGGGATTTCTTCAATATCCTCTTCAATTTTCTCAAAAGCTTCATCGGCATCGAAGAGTTCTTCATTTTCGAGTTCGTCGCCCTCGAATACAAATTCTTCGCCCTCTGTTTTCTTCTTTCTATCGAAGAACATTTTTATTCCTGCTGCGATACCTACAACAGCAGCTAAAACTGCTATAAGGGAAACAAAAACCTTAATAACTTTCTTCATAATTCTCACCTTTCTTTTTTACTTTATTATCTTTACCAATTTATTATTCTGTATGCCAAATTATTACTTGTTTTCTTTATCGGGAATAATTCTTATTGAGAAATTGATTTCCTCTTCATCAATTCTGAATTCAGGAGCCAAATCAGGACCGCAGCTATGAGAGCCGATTCCGCTCATTCTATAGTCGAGCGAGAGAACACTATATCCGCTTTTTTCTAACTCGTAGTTATGCTTTTTAGAGAAAAGCTCCTCCCATGTGTATTCAGAGAAATTAAAGGAAAAAGAATTATTGCTTTCTGCTCTTAATGTATCTCCATCGGCAGAGGAAACTACTACCCAATCTGTTCCTGTATGGCTTCCGTTTTCCTGAGGCTTAATATAATCCTCGTGAAGCTCGGATATATCGGCAGTAAATTTGGATTTATAGGAAGCGAGGCGCTTATCCTCATATGCCTCATAGGGACCAAATCCGAAGTACTGAGCCTTTTTATAGGATTTATCAAGCTTTAAACGCAATCCGAATCTCGGGAAGAAAGGAGTTCCCTCTCTCTTTGTAGCCTTGATTTCAGATTCAATTTCGCCGCCCGAATGAATTGTCCAAATTATTGTACCTCTAACGACGGGGGTAAGATAAACTGCGCCGATACTAAAGGTCGAAACAATTTTAATCTTGGTTTCGTCTTTAATTATCTCGGTTTCATAGCCGCGAACAGAAGAGCGATAATAGCCGCAGTCTTCATACTTCTTTCTATCATACATTTCGTTATCCGTAGGGGCACGGGCGATTAAGATATCTATAGGTTTATCTGTTATAACCTTGCCGTCTTTCTTTAAGGATACAAAAGAAGCTATCGTTTTATCATAATCATATTCGAATGTAGGAGAGCAGATTTTAATCTCATAATCGTTTTCGGATATAGTATATCCGAAAACATTGGAAGGTATTTCAGGTAAAACTGCCTTTTTAGTGCTGATATCAAACTGTTCGTAACCTACGATATGTCCTTTTCTTACAAGCTCGGTTTTTACCTTACTTGTAAATACAAATCGGATAAAGAGATTTTCGCCGCCCATCTGCTCGATAGGAATTAAAATCTTAGCCTTAGTATGAGGCTTCATAGAGGGCATCGGAACTTCGCCGCTTGTTAGCGCCTCGCCGTTTCTTTCAATAACATATGAAAGATTTAAAGTATCTGCGGGGTCTAAGAAATCATAGCGATTGTAAAGCTCAAATTCTCCGATAGAGCGCTCTGTTAATTTGATAGAAACGGGCTTTATGCAGTTTTTATATTCCAAAAGACCTGTATGAGGAGTTCTGTCGGGATAAACAAGGCCGTCCATACAGAAGTTTCCGTCGTGGATTTCCTCGCCGCTGTCGCCGCCATAACCATACTGAGGTTTGCCGAATTTAACATCGGTAACAACAACATGGTCGCACCATTCCCAAACAAGGCCGCCTACGAAATCATCGTATTTTTCCATTAACTCATCATAAACCTTGAAATCGCCTGGGCCGTTACCCATTGCATGGCAATATTCGCAGAGAATTGCAGGCTTTGTATTTGTTTTATCCTCAAGATAATCTACAATCCAGCCCGGCTCGGGATACATCCAGCTTTTAAATGCAAGATGGGATTTATCGAAAGAATCTGTTCGCTCTTTGGGTCCGTATTCGCTTTCATAATGGATAGGTCTTGAATTATCAAGACGGTTTACAAGCTTGGAAGCATTGATTATGCATTCGCCCATACCGCTTTCATTACCGAGCGACCATATAATTACAGAAGGTCTGTTGATATCGCGCTTTACCAACTTTTCACAGCGATAAGAAATAAGCTTATCAAAGCGAAGGTCATCGGTAATCTTAGAATAATGATCGTTCTTAATACCGCCGAATAAATCTATAAATGTTGCGCCGTGGGTTTCTAAATCCGCCTCATCAATTACGTAAAATCCGTATCTGTCGCAAAGCTTATAGAATTCGGGGCGATTAGGATAATGGCTTGTTCTGATAGAGTTAATATTATGCTGCTTCATAAGCTTCATATCAAGCTTTATTCTGTCTAACGAAGCAACAGGTCCTGTTTCGGGATAGCTATCATGGCGGTTAACGCCGTGTATCTTTATGTTCTGTCCGTTTACATAGAAAACTCTGTTTTCTATTTTCATCTCTCTAATACCGATTTCCTCGGGAATATATTCGCTTCCGCAGCGAATCATTACTTTATATAAATTCGGAGTTTCAGCTGTCCAGAGTTTAGGGTTTTCAATTGTAAAAGAAACTTCCAAATCCTCAGCTTTTTTAACTATCGGTTTATCACCGTTTTTATCATAAAGTGCAACAGAAATATCACCTGTTTCACCATTTGTTTCAAAATAGATCTTTATATCGGCTGTATCGCCGTTTATTTTGGTTTTTACCTTATAATCCGAGATATGGGCATTATCGCGAGAAAGGAGATAAACCTCGCCGATAATTCCGCTTGTGCGAAACTTATCTTGATCTTCTAAATATGTTCCCTTGCTCCATTTTAAAACGAGAACGCTTATTGTATTATCGCCCTCTTTTAAAAGGTTGGTTACATCGAACTCATTAAGAGAATGGCTAACCTCGGCATAACCTACAAAGGTTCCGTTTACATAAAGATAAAATGCAGAGTCAACACCCTCAAAACAATGTATCTTTTTACCTCTGATGCTTTTCATCTGAAAATGCTTAACATAAAGGCCGCAGGGATTTTCATAAGGAACATAAGGAGCATCATTAACTATAGGATATTTGGTATTTACATATTGGTTGCTATCATATCCATATACCTGCCATACAGAAGGAACTTTAACTCGGTCGAATCCGCGGGTATCAATTTCCTCATCGGTTAAAATTGCATCCATTTCGCGAAGCGAGGGATAATAGCAAAAATCCCAATCGCCGCAAAGACTTAAAAAGCGGTCAGACTTTTCTCGGTCATCAGTTTTAGCTGTTACTTCATCGCCGAACGGAATAAAATAAGCGTGAGGCGGAAGGGTTCCTACCGATACGGTTTCAAAATCTTCATAATAGTTTGTTAGTTTAAAATTTTTACTCATTTGAAATCTATCCCCTTTATATTGTAAGAATTACGGCGCACCAACCGTTTTTCTCTTTGGTTTCAATTATTTTAAATTTATTTTCATTTACCGCTTTTTCTATATCAGAAAGTCTTTCCTTTATAATTCCCGAAAGGAGCAGAGTTCCTCCCTTTTTCAAGGTTTCTTTGAAAAGCGGCAGAAAAGCAATTATAACATCGGCTACGATATTAGCGCAGATAACATCATATTTTTCAGATTTTACCCTTAGATTAAGCTCGCCCTCTAAACTATTTCCCGATATAGCTTCTATTTTAGAAGCAACACCATTTATTAAAGCATTCTCTTTTGTTGTTATAACGGCATTTTCATCTATATCAATGCTTAAGGTTTTATCGGCTCCCAAAAGCAGAGCGGCTATTGATAAAATTCCGCTTCCGCAGCCCATATCGAGAACATTTTCTCCGCCGCGGATAATCTCATCTAAAGCTTCAAGACAAAGGCAGGTTGTTTCATGCTGACCTGTTCCGAAAGATGATTTCGGGTCTATTTCCAAAATCTTTCTTCCATCTTCATTTTCGGTTTCTTCCCAGCTTGGTTTTATAAGCAAACGGTTTCCTATATTAAAGGGCTTGAAATAGTGCTTCCAGTTATTTGCCCAATCCTCTTCGCACACTAACCTTCTTGTTATTTCCAAAGAGCCATGTCCGCCCTCGGCTTTTAACCGAGAAAGTATCTTTTCTGCTTCCTTATAGGTTTTTTCGCCCTGTTCGGTTTCTGAAGGATAGAAAATAACGGTAGTTTCAGCTGTTTCCATTCTTTTTCTTAAATCTTCATCAACATAATCCCAATAAATTTCGGTATCATTCAAAAAGGCTTCAAAATCATTTTTATCTTCAATGCGAAATCCGCCGCTGAATACTTCCGAGAGCAGCGCTGTTACTATTTCTATGCTTTCGCTGTTGGTTTTTACCGATACTTCATAAAAATTCATTTCTTATCACCTGCCAAGACCTTTAATACGGCAGCTATTGTTTTTCCGTCCTTAATCTCTCCGGAAAGTATCATTTCGCCGAGCTTTTGAATATCGTATTTTTCAACCGAGAGAAACTCATCTTCATCTAAATTCTGCCCAACTGCAGTAAGCTCGGTTGCTTTATACATATAAATAATTTCATTTGTATATCCCGGAGTTGGATAAAACTGACCTAAAAACTCAATTTTACCCGCTCTCATTCCCGTTTCCTCTTCAAGCTCCCGCATACCCGCTTTTAATGGATCCTCTCCTAATTCAAGCTTTCCTGCAGGAAGCTCCAAAACCTCTTCTCTATATGGATAACGATACTGCCGCACCATATAAACCTCGTTTTCAGCATTTATTGCAACAACGCAAACTCCGCCGTTATGACGGATATATTCCCTTGTTGCTTTGTTTCCGCCGGCGGTTAGAATTTCATCGTTAAAAACGGTTAATATTTTGCCTTTAAAGCAGAGATTTTCTTTTATTGTTTTTTCGGGTTTCATAAACATATACCACCTTGGAATTTAATATAAATTATATATATAGTTACAGATTTTGTCAACAAAAGGAGGATCTGTTTTTGATAGAAAAAATTATATATTCGCCCGCCTCTTATGAGGGGGTTGATGCCGCCTTAAAGCTTATCTCGGTTTACTGCCGTTCAGCTAAAAAAATCAATATAGGAAAATCGGTTTTAAACAGAAAGATAGATGCTATAAAAATCGGCGACGGAGAAAACATTGTTTTATATGCGGGTTGTTTTCACCCGATAGAAGATTTAACAGTTAATCTGCTTTTGAAGTTTTTATGGGAATTATCTAAAAAATATGAAAGCTTCGAACATATTGCGGGAATTAACATAAGAAATGCTTTAGAGGGCAGAAGCGTTGTTATAGCTCCGCTTATAAATCCCGATGGACTTGAAATCAGAAGAGAGGGGCCCTCTGCCGCGGGAAATTATCGCTCTCTTATAGAAGGGATAACAAATGACACCTTTTATTGGAACGCCAACGCGCGAGGGGTTGATATAAACCATAATTTTGATGCCGGACATGATATTTTAAAAAAGATGGAAGAGGCTGAGGGAATTTTCGGCCCCGCAATCAAAAAATACGGCGGACCTTATCCCGAAAGCGAGCCCGAAAGCCGAGCGCTCTGCGATTTTTGCAGAAACAATAATGTTATATCTGTTTCAGCATTTCATTCTCAAGGCGAGGAAATTTATTACACCTATAACGGAGATATTCCCTACCGCAGTACACTTATAGCCAAAATTCTGTCTTCCTTTTCGGGATATAAGCTAATATTACCTGAAGGAACTGCATCTCACGGCGGATTTAAGGATTGGTTTATAAAGGAATTTTCCCGACCGGGATTTACCTTCGAAATAGGAAAAGGAGAAAACCCTCTTCCGTTAGAAGACCTCGACAGCATTTATCTTAAAATATATGAGGCGCTGGTTTACGGAATTATTCTTTAAATTCCAATCATCTTGCGGGCAGAATCCAAAAGCGAAGAGGAATATTTATCGCCGCCCATAATTTTTGCAATTTCTTCGGCTCTTTTTTCGCCCGAAATTTCTTCAACGGTTGTAAAGGTTCTACCATTTACAACATTTTTCTCTATATGAAAATGCGCATTTGCCATTGCGGCTATTTGAGCCTGATGGGTTATGCAAATAACCTGCTTTGATGAGGAAAGACCTTGGAGCTTATCCCCTATTTTAGAGGCTCCCGATCCCGAAACACCTGTATCTATTTCATCGAAAATCATCGTATCGATAGTATCTCTATCCGCCATAACAGATTTTATGGCGAGCATTATTCGAGAGTTTTCTCCGCCCGATGCAATTTTAGATAAAGGCTTAGGCGGCTCCCCCGGATTAACGCTTATTAAGAATTCTGCTTCATCAATACCGTTTGAAGAAAGCTTCTTTTCTTTAAAATCGGTTTCCATTCGGACATTCTTCATATTAAGGTCCTTTAAAACAGCTGTTATTTCCGCCATAAAGCGTTCGGCGCTTTTATGTCTTAGCTCTGACAGCTCTTTTGCCTTTTTTGCCGCTTCGTCATAAATCTTTTTAGCCTCAGCCGACAAAAGATTTATTCTGCTTTCGTCCTCTTTGGCTTTTGTTATTTTATCGCGAAGACTATCGGCAAATTTTAGAGTTTCTTCGGTAGTAGGACCGTATTTTCTGTTCAAGGTTTTGATTTCATAGAGGCGGTCTTCGCTTTTTTGAAGCTCGGCCTCCCCCATATTAAATCCCCAAGCATATCTTTCGGCTTCTCTTAAGGTATCACAAAGCTCTAAATAAGCAGAAGAAAATCGGTCATAAATCTTTTCGCTTTCCTCGTCCTCAGCAGCAACCAAACTTAAATCCTTTTCTAATGAGCCTAAGGCTTCTATAGGACCATTTCCGTCGCTATAAAACAGAGATGCCGCTTTCTGCATTGTTTTTATAATTTTATCCGAGCTTTTTAAAACCTTTATTCTTTTTAAAAGCTCATCTTCTTCGTCTGCCTTTAAGGCGGCATTGTCTATCTCATTTACCTGAAACTCATAAAGCTCTCTTTTGCGGTTTGCTTCATCTCGCTCGGCAACCAATTTTTTAAGCTCTCCGTTAACCTCGGAAAAACGAAGAACTGTTTTATAAAGCTCTTGCCTTTTAGGAAGAAGTCCGCCAAAGGAGTCTATCATAAAAAGATGCTTTTTGCTATGTAAAAGGTCATGGCTATCGTTCTGACCGTATATTCCGATAAGGGCAGAGCCTATTTCCTTTAAAACCGAAAGAGGTACTATATTCCCGTTTATCTTTGCGGAAGATCTGCCATCAGCACCGATTTCTCTATATAAAATACACTCGTTATTTTCTGATAAAAGGTTTTCTTTTTTAAGTTTTTCCATAGCCTCTTCGGAAATATTCTCGAAAACGGCTGTTACTCGGGCTTTTGTCTCCCCCGTTCTGACAATGCTTTTAGAAGTACGCGCCCCTAAAACAGCGCAAATAGCATCGACCAAGATAGACTTTCCTGCTCCGGTTTCACCGGTAAAAACATTAAAGCCGTTTTCAAGGTCAATTTCTGCTTTTTCTATAACTGCAACATTCTGAGCGCATAGTTTTGAAAGCATTCCCTTTTACCTACCTATCATAAAGTTTATCTTCTCTTCTAATTCGCGCGCTTTATCTTCGCTTGCAGCGAGGATAAAAATAGTATCATCACCTGCTATTGTTCCTATAGCAGAGTCAAGCTTCATCTCGTCAAGCGCCGCCGCAGCTCCCGAAGCTGTTCCCGAAAGACATTTAACACAAAGAATATTTCCTGCGGCAACTGCTGAAATAACTGAGGAAATTAAAATTCCACTCTTAGGTTTCGGGGTTTCTGTTTTGGGGAGAATATATGAATATTTCCCGCCTCTTCTTTTTGCCTTTATAAGACCTAATTCCTTAATATCGCGAGAGGCTGTTGCCTGAGTTACTTCGGCACCTGACGCGCGAAGTCGCTCGGTTAGCTCCTCTTGGGTTGAAATATCTTCTTTTTCTATCAAGGAAAGAATTAATGATTGTCTTTGAGATTTATTCATGTATTACCTCTAAAGAAGTTTTGTTTTTAATACGGAATAAAAATTTCCGCTATGCTTTTTATAAATTTTTAAAGTTTTTTTGCTTTTTTTGATTTCAATTTCAATATCTTCCGCTATTTCACAAAGCGGCTCGCCATCTAACAGAAGAATTATTTTACTGCGGCTTTTAGCAGTTACCTTCAAAGACCTGTCTCCCGATATGATAAGCGAGCGGTTAGCTAAAGAATGAGGGCATACGGGGGTTAATAAAATATTATCGGCAGTATGTTCGATTATAGGTCCGCCTGCGCTGAATGAATAGGCTGTAGAGCCTGTAGGCGTCGAAACTATAAGCCCATCTGCTAAATAGCTAAAGCTATCCCCCTCTGCAATTTCCGCAGTTATTTCGGCAATACCTTTATAGTTTTCTCGGATAATCGCGGCTTCATTTACAATTGTTTTTAAAAGCTCTCCGTTTACATAAACATCTAAAAGCATATGTTCAGAAACATTATTTTCTCTTATAATCTCGGGAAGATATTCTATTTCAGACTTTTCCAGCGAGGTCAAATAACCGAGCCTTCCTACATTAACTCCTGCTATTGCAACTCCCCTTTCGGAAGCTATTTTAGCGGCATGAAGGATAGTTCCATCGCCGCCTATGGTTATTATAGCATCAAAAAAGTCGTTTATATCCTCTGTTATTTCCTCATTTTTGAAGAGCCTTTTTATTTCATCCTTTATTTCTGCTGCTTCTGAAACTAAAGGATTTGGATAAAGAAGTATTTTCATTATTCTTCTCCTGTATTTAATTCGGCATGCGCCGATTCTGTTATTTCCTTAAAGGTTATTTCTTCGCTTTCACCTGATTTTTTAAGATATATAAGATATTCTATATTGCCCTCGGGACCTTTAACGGGCGAAAAGGTAAGTCCTTTTACGGCAAATCCCAATTCCTTTGCCTCTTCTATTACCCTTTCTATAACCTCATTATGAACGGCTATATCCCTAACTACACCCTTTTTGCCGACCTTGTCCTTCCCCGCTTCAAACTGCGGCTTTATCAAAAGACAAGCGCTCCCCGTATCTTTCAAAAAGCTATATACTACCGGCAAAATAAGCTTTAATGATATAAAAGAAACATCAACTGAAATAAAATCTATATCCTCGGGCACCTTTTCTCTATCGAGATATCTTGCATTAGTTCATTCTAAGTTTATAACCCTTTCATCAGTTCTGAGCTTCCAAGCGAGCTGACCATAGCCTACATCAACGGCATAAACCCTTTTAGCTCCCGAAATAAGCATACAATCGGTAAAACCGCCTGTTGAGGCGCCGATATCCATACAAACATTATCCTTTAAATCTATTGGAAATGTTTCCATTGCCTTTTGAAGCTTTAATCCCCCGCGACTTACAAAAGGAAGTGCAGGCGCTTTAACCTCAATTTCAGCATCTTCTGAAACGGCTTCTCCTGCCTTTTCGCATTTAACCCCGTTTACATACACCTTGCCTGCCATAATAAGGGCTTTAGCCTTAGCTCTGCCGCTTATAAGACCTCTATTTACTAATGCCGCATCTAATCTTTCTTTTGCCATTTTATTCTCCGATAGTTTTCAAAATTCCTTCTTTATCCATCATATATTCCGAGAATGCTTCCTCTATAGTCATATGAGGAACAAAGGCGCCCTCTATGGCGGATATTTTATAATCTATATCTATCTTTTCCTCGGCAATTTTTCTTCCGAGCTTTTCGGCTATACCGCCGCTTTTATTTCCCTCTTCGATAAATACTGCCTTTTTATATATTTTTAAAACCTCTGCTATATCTTCTACATAGGAAAGCTTATTTAATTTAATAATATCTGCCTTTTTTTCAGCTAATACCTCTAAAGCGGAAGAAAATGTTCTGCCATAGGTTATAACAACTGTATCAGAGCCTGAAGATAAAACATCATATGGATTGCCCGAATATTTATATCCTTTTGTAAACTCTGTTTCGCTTCCTTTAGGATAGCGCACAAAGGCGATACCGTCAAAGCTGTCTATCGCTTCGTCAAGCATACTTTTAAGCTCCGAAAAACTTGCAGGAGCATATATCTCAACACCCGGGAAATTTGAAAACACCGATACATCCAAAACTCCGTTATGGGTTTCGCCGTCTTCTCCGACAAAACCTGCTCTGTCGATAGCGAAAACCATATGCTTCTTTTCTAAAATACAGTTATGAATTATCTCATCGGTTGCTCTTAAAAGAAAAGCCGAATAAATAGCCGTTACAGGGATAAGCCCCTCTAAAGCTAGTCCCGAAGCAAAAACTGCCGCGTGTTCTTCGGCAATTCCTACATCGAAAAAGCGCTCGGGATAGCTCTTTTTAAAGTCTGAAAGACCTGTTCCATCAGTCATAGCAGCGGTTATAGCGCATATTTTATGGTTTTCTCCGCCTTTATTTGCTATATATTCTCCGAAGCAATCAGAGAAGGTTTCTTTTCTTTCGGAAAGCATTCTGCCTGATGCCTTATTAAAAGCGCCGACACCATGGAAACGGCAAGGGTCTTTTTCGGCAAACGAATAGCCCCTACCCTTTTTGGTTACAACATGGACTACACAAGGCGCTCTGTTTTCCTTTGCGGCAGAAAGAACTCTGCAAAGTCCCTCTATATCGTGTCCGTCAACAGGGCCATAATAATCGAGCCCCATATCGGTAAAATAACCGTGGTCATAGATGGCTCTTTTAAAGGCTTCCTTTGAGCTTACCAAGGCATCATGCACCGATTGACCTACTACAGGGAGATTTGTTATGAATTTTTGAAGCCCTCTTTTAGCTTTAATATATCCACCCGTAGAGCGAATTTTTGAAAGGTGGTTAGAAAATGAGCCTACAGAATCGGATATCGACATTTCATTATCGTTTAATATCATAATCATTTTGCCTGCGGCATGGATATTATTAAGCCCCTCAAAGACAAGACCGCCCGACATAGCTCCGTCGCCCGTTATGGCAACGATATTTTCATTTTCGCCTTTTATCTTCTTACCAGCCGATATTCCTATTCCCATAGAAACGGAATCGCTCGCATGTCCGCCCGTTGAGCTATCGTATTTACTTTCTTTAATTTTCGGAAATCCCGAAACTCCTCCCTTTAAGCGAAGGGTTTCAAAGCTTTTTCTGCGGTCGGTTAAAATTTTATAAGCATAGCTCTGGTGGCCTACATCGAAGATAATTTTATCCTCGGGAGGAGAAAAAACAGATAAAACGGCAACAGTTAATTCAACCGCTCCTAAATTCGAGGAAAGATGTCCCCCATTTTTAGAAACAGTTTCTATAATTTCCTTTCGCACCTCGGAGCAAAGCTGATTTTTTTGCTCATTCGTCAGCTTCTTTATGTCCGACGGCAATTTGATTTTCTTTAAAATTCCCATTTTATCTTCCTATGCGTTTCTGTTTTTAAGGTTTACCGCCATATTTTTTATTTCATCTGTCCAGAAAGGAGTTGAATGTAGAACGTAAAGCGCTGAACAGGTTTCACTTTCGATTAATTTTTCGCATTCTTTAACTCCAAGCAAGGAAACAAAGGTTGATTTTCCATTTTCCTGATCGGAGCCTATTTTTTTACCAAGAGCGCTAAAGTTTCCTGTTACATCCAAAACATCATCTCTTATCTGGAATGATAATCCGAGATGTTCGCCGAAGGCTCTTGCGTTTTGTAAAAACTCGTCCTTTTCGGCTATATAAACGCCCATTTCACAAGCCGCTTTAATAAGCGCGCCTGTTTTGCCGTTTTGCAAACGTCTGAGCTCTTGCATAGAACATTTTTTATTTTCAAAATAGATATCTGCCTGCTGTCCGCCAATCATTCCTGCGGCTCCTGCGGCGGTTGAAAGAGAGGTTATAAGCTTAACCTTAATACTATCCGGCAAAGAGCATGTGCTGATTTCCTTGAAGGCTAAGGTTAATAAAGCATCTCCCGCTAAAATAGCGGTTGCTTCTCCGAAGGCTTTATGGCAAGAGGGCTTTCCTCTTCTATAGTCATCATTATCCATCGCGGGCAAATCATCATGAATCAGAGAATAAGCATGTACCATTTCGATTGCCGCAGCAGCTGCTATAGCCTCGTCCTCTTCTGCCCCTCCTGCAACGGCAAAGGCACGAACCAAGCTTCCTCTTACTCTTTTTCCGCCCGATAATACAGAATAGAGCATTGCATCAATTACCGTTTTTTCAGGATAATGCTCACATTCTGCCGATATAGCGTGTTTCAGCTCGCGATTAAGTTTTTCTAAAAACTTCACGAATTATTCCTCCGTTTTAGCGCCCGATGTAAATTCCTCTACCGTCAATCGCGCTTTTTCTATTTCTTTATTACAAAAGACAGACAGTTCCATGCCTTCCTTATAAAGCTCAACCGATTTAGCCAAGGGAAGCTTTCCCTCCTCTAAGGCTTTTGCTATTTCCTCTAAACGAAGAATCGCATTTTCAAATGTTATATTCTCATTCATTATATTCAGCCCTCTCTAAAACCTTTGCCGACAACTCTCCATCGGACATATGAATTTTTAAAATATCATCTGTTTTTACCTCTTTGACGCTGCTAAATATCTTTCCGTTAATACTTACGGCCGCAAAACCGCGAGATAAAACTCCCATAGGATTCATAGCACAAAGAGAGGAAACAAGACTTTTAAAGAGCATTTCCTTTTTATCTATATAATTTTTAGCCCCGATATTTATTCTCTCTTTTAGGTTTTTAATTCTTTCGGTTTGTTTATCGTCTAAAAATCCAACGCCCCTCATTATTCTCTGGGTTAAAAACAAAAGGTTTGCCGCTTTTTCATCGAAAAATTCTTCGGGATTTCTAAAAAGCGGAAAAGAAAGAGCCGTTTTCATTCTCTGCTCCCCCGAAAGAACAGCGGTTTCTAAAGCAGAGTTCATTCTGCTCTTATCCGACAAAATATAGGCCGAGATATCTTTAATATCAGATGCGGCAAGCTCTGCTGCCGCAGAAGGGGTTGGCGCTCGAAGGTCTGCCGCAAAATCCGAAAGGGTTACATCGGTTTCATGGCCTACTGCCGATATCACAGGATATCGACAAGAAGCTACCGCCCTTACTACCCTTTCATCATTAAAACACCATAAATCATTCTGACTTCCGCCGCCGCGAGCTAAAATAACTGTATCTATATTATCCTCTGAATTAACTAAATCGAAAGCTTCGGCTATCGACTGGACCGCGGTTTCTCCCTGAACTGTTGCAGGGAATAAAATTATTTTACAAAGCGGAAATCGACGGGATAAAACATTTTCTATATCCTTTATGACCGCTCCCGTTTTTGAGGTTATTACCGCAATTTTTTGAGGCATTTTTTTAGGAGCTCTTTTACGGGAACTATCAAAAAGGCCTTCCTTTTCTAACCTTTCTTTAAGCGCTAAAAACTGAAGATAAAGATTTCCCAAGCCTTCAGGCTCCATAGATGCGGCATAAATTTGATATGTTCCGCCTTTTTCGAAAACCCCTATTCGCCCTTTTATGATAACCTTCATACCGTTTTCAGGTGTAAAGCTTATCCCCTTTGCATAGGAAGAGAACATAACTACCCTTACGGATGAAGCGTTGTCCTTTAAATCAAAATAAAAATGTCCTGTAGCAAAATGGTGCTTAAAGCCTGATATTTCACCGCTTACCAAAACATCTGATAAATTAGAGTCTGCACCTATTAAAGATTTAATATATAAATTCAGCGCGGAAACCGATATGGGAGCTCTATTCATATCTATCACACGCCAGCGCAGCTACGCCGACCGCATTATCTCCGCAAAGCTCAAGCGATGCGAACAAGCGCCCCTTTCCGCTTAAAGTATCTCTTATAACGCTGTTTGCCGAAACACCACCCGAAAAAACAAAGGTTTCATTATCTCCTATCTTTTTCATCATAGCCTTTAAGGCTTCTGCTATATAAACAAAAACAAATTTTGCTACATCTTCTCTTTTCTTTCCATCGGCAAGCATTTTTTCATATTTATTCTGAAGCCCTGAAAAAGATGGGTTCCCGTTTTTCATACTGGGCTTTATTTTAAATTCTAAGTTGCTCTTTTTAGATAATTCATCAAGCTCGGCTCCCGCAGGAAAATCAAGACCTAAGCGAACACCTAATCGGTCTATAGCTTGTCCCGCCTTTAGGTCGGAGCTTTTCAAAATCGGTTTGCAAGAAAATTTTTCATCTACAAAAGTACACTCGGTAGTTCCGCCTGAAATATGAAAAGCATAAAACGGCGGCTTTACATCACCGCCACCTATCATTGCCGCTCTTATATGCCCCTGCTGATGTGTAAAACGATATAAGGGCACCCCAAGAGAATCTGCTATGGCTTCAGCGGCTAAAATTCCTGCCAAAAAAACGGGCATATAGCTTTTCTCTTCCTCGGTTGGTTTTTCTGATACTCCTACTGCCTTGATATTATATTCAGAGATATTAAGTTTTTTTAATATTGAACTTAAATCTCTGACATGCATAAAGAGAGCATCGCTCTGACGAAGCCCGAGCGAGCCCTTTTTAGTTTCTAAAAGCTTTCGGCTTGAAATATAGCTTCCGTCTTCAAAATATAATGCGGCGGAGGTTCTGTAGCAGCTGGTATCTATACCGAGAAATGCATTTTTCATAATGATTTCTCTACCGATGATAAAACTCCGTTTACGAATGACGGATCGGGCGGAAGAGAATAGCTTTTTACAAGCTCTACCGCTTCATTGATAACAACGCTTGCCGGTGTTCCGACATATTTCATTTCATAAACCGCCATACGAAGAACGGCTAAAGAAACGCTTGATAAGCGCTTAATTGTCCAGCCCTTGAGGAATTTTTCTATAATTGAATCAAGCTCTTCTTTTTTTTCGGAAACACCGTTTACAAGCGAGGTTGTAAACTCATTTTCCTCATATTCCCATAAGGTACATTCTTTTTTTTCTATTTCTTCACCGAAAAGGTTCTGATAAATCAGCAAAAACGCCTGTTCCCTTTGCTCTCTTCTTGTCATTTGCCTATTCCTCTTCTTTAACTCCTGCAATAATAACATTTACCTTTTCAACGATTACCTTGGACATGCTCTGAACTGCGCTTTTAACGCTCTTCTGAATATTATCTCCAACCTCGGGAATTTTAGTTCCCTTTAAAACCTTAACATAAACATCTATTTTTGCAACGTCGCCTGTCATCTTAACAACAACACCTGCCTCAGGAGCAGATGCCTTTAATGTTCCCTTTAAATTGGGAGCAGGAACGAGCGCTGCTACACCATGGGTTTCTGCAGCGGCGGTTGCGGCGATGGTTTCGATAACATTCTCACTTATCTTAAGATTTCCTTTGGTTTTCTTTTCTTCTAACGACATTTTTCAGTCCTCCTTTTAGGTGTACATATCTATACATATACATTCTATCACATTATTTTAAAATTCTCAACATTTATTTTACTTCTACTATCACTATTTTTTCCGGCTTTATTCCGCACTCGCTTATAACGACCTCCTGAATCTGAACAGCTTGTTTGGAAGAAAGCCCCGCTTCAGACTGAACGGTTATATTTGCTTTATCGTCCGTTATATGCACAACAGAATTCATTCCTTTGGCTTTTATAATGCTTTCGGCCTTGCTTTCCTTTTCGATATTGGCGCTTAAAGCCTCTGCTTTAGCCGTTAAAGATGCTATTTCCTCTTTTGAAAGCGCAGTATCCGTTGTTATAGATGATAATGCCTCTAAAGCCTCGTCGCGAGCAGTATCTCTTGTTATTCGGGCATTTATAAGCATCTCGCATTCTTCTGTTTCTTCTGCTCCCGTTAAAACCGATTCGCCGTAATTCTTATCCGATTCCAATATATCGGAAACCGTAAAATCGCCGTTGACCTTGGAAAACTGCCAATTAAGATAAACCGCTAAAGAAAGACCTACAACCAAAGATGCCAAAACGAGCTGTTTTTTTCCTATAACCATATTCATTTTCATAACTTTCTCTCCTATTCTGATAATTTACAAACATAAATATTGCCGCGGCCGATTCCGTAAACCGCGCTTACAAGCTTCATTATTTCCTCTCGGACAGTTATATTTTCGCCCCCCTCGCAAACAACCAAAACACCTAAAATTTCTGGGTATAGGGTTTTTGTTGTTAAAGCCTCGTTTCCGTTTTGTCCGTTAACTATAACTACCTCATCGCGATATTCTCCCGAAATATCGACCTCTCTTGTTTCCTTGTATATCTGTTCCCCATTATTTTTCAAGGTTACCATTACCTTGGTTTTTCCTGCCCCCTCTATGCTTTCTATCATACTGCTAAGCCTTTCTTCGGCTTCAACTCTGTAGTCTGCCTGATTTTCTGTTGTTTGAGGTAATTTAATCGAAGAAAAGAAAATTAGAATCAGTCCTAAGGCTCCCAAGGCTATAATTAAATAGTTTTTATTGCTTAAAAGTTTTTTGAGTTTTCCTCTCAATTTATCACCTCTATTTCCGTTCCTAAAACAGATGATAGTTCTTCAAGGTATTTTGTTGTTTTTGTTTTAACCTTTATGCTTTCTATTGATAGATTTTTTTCATCGTCTTTTTTTAATTCTATGAAAATATCTCCCTTATCTATTCCGGTTTTTTCTACTATTATGGTTTTAATGTTTTCTTCGAAATATTTTATTGTAAGCTCCTCGCCAAAGGTTTCATAGCTTTCGGGAGAATATACCTCTTCGCTTACCGAAAAATCGAGAGAAATATTTTTAAACAAAGAGATAAAGGATATAATGAGATACACCCCCGTTAATGCGGTATAGAGCTTTTTGCCCGAAAGCGAAGGATATAAAACAGAGAGCAGAGCCGCCGCAAGAACGGAGCCTGTTAAAGAAAGGCCTATAGAGGTTATTGTATTCATTTGGGAATAACAGCTCCTATTGATATAATACTTAAAAGCAAAAATACAGCCGATATACTCCATAAAAGCGAAAAGGCGCTGCGAAGAGATTTTAAAGAACGCACCATAGCTTCCTCGCCGACAGCCGAGGCGGCTGAGAGAGAAATTGTAAGCGAGGTCATCCATAAAAGCAGAGATATGGCAACCGGCAAAAACAAAAATACCAAAACCGCTATTCCGAAAAAGCCAAATGAGCTTTTTATAATACCGAGATACCCGCCCGCCGTTGAAATAGCCTCAGAAAGCGCCGAGCCTACTACGGGGAAAAAGGAGCCTGCCGCAAATTTTATTCCGCGCATTGTAAGGGAATCCGATGCGCTGGCAACCGAAGTCTTTAGGGATAAAAATCCAACGAATACCGCCGAGAAGAAACCGAGAAATATGTTTGTTACCTTTTTTATTCCCTCGCAGAGCGGAGAAATATCTATGCCCGAAAACACCCCGCCCACAGAAGAAAGACATAGATAAACCGACAAAAGCGGAATAATCGCGGCGCCTGTTAATGCTGATATTATTGAAGAAAGGGTTAAAATAAAATAGGCGCTGCTACCGCCTTCTAATATCTGCCCCGATGCGGCAGATATTCCCGCATATACGGGAGCAAAGGCGGTTAAAAAAGAAGAAGCCGATTTCAAAAAATTACTAACCGCTGAAACTGCCTCTATCCCTGGAATTAAGGTTAATGACATTACCGCGGCACTTGCCGCAAAATCAACCGCCTTTGAAGAGCCGATACGATTGCTCGAAAATCCCTTTGAAAAAGCGCTGAAAACCGAAACCGCTACAAGATAAACGGCATTTTTAAAAATATCTTTATAATTCAAAACCCTTTCTTTAAGCAAATTCAAAAACTCGGAAAATCCGCCGTTTACCGCGTCTGTTATCTCCCCCGAGGAATCATAAATGTCCTTTATTTCTTCTATTTCGCTTTCTACTGAGGCAAAGGCAGTTATAGTAAAGCCTAATAAAAAGATAATTATAAACATCAATTTTTTCATAAAAGCAAATCCTTTATAGCTTCAAAAAGTCCTGTTAAGATAGGGAGAGATACCGCTATAACTGCGGCTTTTCCAAACATTTCTATTTTAGAAGCGAGGGAGGCTTCTCCCGCATCTTTCGCGGCATCGGCGGCAAATTCGGTCAAATATCCTATTCCTAAAGCCCTTATTACAATCTTTATATTTTGAAAATCCGTATCGCTTAAAAAGGCTTTAACGGAATCTAAAACGGGTGTTAGGAGAGATAGGGCGGCTAACGCTATAAAGATACCGCCGCCTATGGAAACCAATAAGGCATATTCCCTCTTTTTATCTTTCAGCACCAGAGCAATAATAGAAAAAACTATTCCCGCTCCGAGAACCGAAACGAAGTTCAAAGCCCGAACACCTCCTTAACGGTTGTAAAAAGGCGGCTTATTTCTCCTATTATCATCATTAAAACAACGCAAAGTCCTGCTATTGTCGTCATCATTGCCTGTTCTTCTCGCCCAGAACGGATAAGGAGCTGGTTTAATACCGCTACGATTATTCCGACTGCCGCAATTTTAAAAATTAAATCTACTTCCAAATTTATCTCTCCTTATATAACAATAACAATAAACAATAAACTTAAACAAATCGAAAGCTTTATATACATCGCGCCTTTTTCTGAAAGCTCTTTCTCGGCTTGAGTCTTTATTTCCCTAATTTTACGAATAGCATCTGAAATCAAAGCTCCCTCATCACTCGCTCCGCATTGTTTTATCAAATAAATACATTCCGAAACTATCAAAAAAGCCGGCTCATCTTTAGGAGAACTCCTATAATTTTCCGAAAACGGCGGCAACGTTAGTTCCCTTATAATTTCACCTATCGGTTTTTTATATATTAAAACTGCCTTTTTAAAGCTTTCTGTTTCTCTTTGCAGTTTTTCCAAAAGCCTTACTCTTTTTTTTAAAGAATCTCTTAATGAAAATCCCGATAAAACAATTGCCGCCGCCCCTAAAATAATTCCTAAAGCCCTCAATTTTTGCCCTCTAAATCTATAATTTCTTCTACCTCTCCGGGGGTAGAGCTTCCCTTTAATAAAACTACTGTTTTAAAGGCGCCCGAAGCAAAAATCCTATTTAAAAAGGGGCGGCTGAAAAGCTCTTTTTTATTGCCCGCGTGAACGCTGGTTATAAGCCTTACTCCCGAAAAAAGCGCATTAAGCAGAGCATCGGTATCATTTGGGGAAATTTCATCGCAGATTATTATTTTCGGTGCGAAACACCTTGTTGCGATTTCTATGCCTTGGGGCTTTGGGTATCCCGAAAAAATATCGGCATCAGCCAAAAGAATATCCTCGCTCGTTTTCCCCGAAAGCTCCAGCCTTTCATCTACAACCGCTACCGATTTTCCCGCTTTTCGAGCAAAATCCCTTAAAATGGTTGTTTTGCCGCTACCGGGTGGACCTGCAATCATTATCGAGCCATCTTTATAAAAAACCTTATCAAATATCTCCCCTGCGGCATTTTCTTCATTCCCCGCAATTCTTATGCAGATGGAGGAAATATCCCTTACTGCGGCTACCTTTCCTTCTTTGGAAAAGGCTGTCCCGCAAATACCTGCTCGATGTCCCCCCTTAAAGGTTATGTATCCGTTTTTTAGTTCCTCTTCGTGAGAATAGAGCGAATGCTCACATATATTTCGAAAGGTTTCTAAAACATCCTCTTTTCTCGCTATAATGGCTTGACCGAAGCTGTAAAGCGGGAAATCCTTTCCGCCGCCCGTTAATAAAATAGGTCTGCCCGCTCTAAGTCTTATTTCGGAAGCCTTTTTTATTATTTCGGGAGATTGGCTTTTAAGTTGAGAGCGGATATTTTCGGGAAGCGGAGATATAGCGGAAATAAAGTTATTTTCTCGGACTGTCATTTTTTCTTCACCTTCTTTTTTAATAAATGACTATGAGGACAATCATTTGTTTATGACTTCTGATTGACAAGCTTTTAAGACTTTTGATATAATTAACTTGTTTCTATAAAAAAGAGGTGTTTTATGAAATCTTCAGCCGTTTGCTTCAGCGGACATCGGCCTTATCGATTGCCACAAAACAAAGAAGATATCGATAATTTAAAAATAAAGCTTTACCGAGCCGTTGACAAAGCAGTTAATGAGGGGTATCTTACCTTCTATCAAGGCGGTTGTATTGGCTTTGATTTGCTTTGTGCTATGGCTGTTATTACCCGCAAAAAAAGAAAAAAGGAAACCGACAAGGGCGAAATTCGCCTTATTGCCGCGCTTCCCTTTAAAAATCAAGCGGAAAAATGGAGTAAAAAAGATAAAGAAATCTATGAAGAAATCTTATCTTACTGCGATGAAATAATTTTCTTATCGGAAAATTATAACAAAGGCTGTTATCATATCAGAAACCGCTATATGGTAGATAATTCCGATAAGCTTATATGTTATTTCGACGGCAGCTCGGGCGGTACTAAATATACCGTTGAATATGCCGAAGAAAAAGGCCTCGAAATAGAAAACTTATTTTAGGCAATAAAAAAGTTCATCTCAAACCGAGATGAACTTTTTCTATTTAACTGTTTTTAAAAATTCGGTTATATCTTTATAAACTTCCTCTCGACAAAATTCGCGAAGAAGCTGATGGCGGGCTTCAGGATAAATCTTAACCGTTACGTTTCCATTTCCCGCTCTCTGAAATTTTTCCTTTATCTCTTCAGCCGCTTTAGCTCCGCGGGTAAAGATATCCTTTTCTCCAGACAAAATAAAAACAGGGATATTTTCATTTATATTATCATAGCTTCTGTCTGCGGCTAATCTCATAGAGAGATAATCGGCAGCGGCGCTCAATGTTAAATTAAAACCGCAAAGAGGATCGCTATTATAAGCGTAGAGCATCTTTTCATCGCTTGTTAAGGCTTCCTTGTAGCTTTTGAATTCGCGAGGCTTAAAGGCAGCTCCAAGGGCAATTTTGGTAAAGAAATCGCTTCGACTGCGATCCCCTTTAATCTGCGCTATCTGCTCTGTAAACCAGATTTTAAGCATCGGAAAATTTCCTGCCCCCGCATCTCCTATAAGAACTAAGCCCTTGCACCAGCTTTCAGCCGCTAAAAGCTTTGCAGCTGAGGAGCCAAGTCCTTGTCCGAAAATAGTTATCGGAATTTTTCTGTTAGTTCCGTATTTATCAGCTATTTTAGCGATTGCAGTTTCTACTACCTTTTTAGCATCTTCAATAATTGCATGATAACCTAAGCTATCTGAAAGAAATCCAAGCTCGAATTTTTCAACCGCAGATTTACCATGTCCCGCGGCATCATGAGAAACTAAAGCATATCCCTTTTCGCTGAAATACTTTTCAAAATCCTTATAAAGCCCCGAATGCTCCAAAGCCGAATGCATAATAACAATAATGCCTTTAGGGGCTTTATCGGGATAGCTTATGCGACAGCGAATTCGCCTATATCTAGCGGCGGCTGCCGTTTCAAAATAAACCTTTTCCCCCATTGAAATTACACCTTTTTATAATCGTTAGTATTGCTGGAGAGATTTTTCTTCTCTAATCTTTTTGAGATAAATTCTTTAAAGAGCGTATATATAACGCTGAACATCGGAACTCCGAGAACCATTCCGATAAAACCGAAAAGTCCGCCTCCGACAATAATCGCAAATACTACCCATATTGCAGACATTCCGACCGATTTGCTAAGTATTCTGGGAGCTATAATGTTTCCGTCTATCTGCTGAAGAATAATTATGAATATACCAAAGGATATTGCCTGCCAAGGATTTATAAGAAGAATTATTATAAAGCTCGGTATTCCTCCGATAAAAGGACCAAAGAAGGGTAAAATATTCGTAACACCGATTATAACAGCAATAAGCATTGGATAAGGCCAACCAAAGATAAGCATTACAAGATAGGTTATAATAGCAATCATAACCGAATCTATCAGCTGACCTGAAACATAACCTGAAAAGGCTTTATTGGTTAAATTGGTTACTTCTACCATTCTTTCAGCCGTTTTAGAAGAGAAAATTGCATAGGTTATTTTCTTTATCTGAGCGGTAAACATTTCGTGGCGAAGCAGCATATAAAAGGCAACTATCAAGCCTACAACAATATTTTTAACTCCTACAACAACACCCGTTGCAACACCGCCGAGATACGGAAGAACAGCTTCAATTATTGTTTCAGAAATGTCTGTCATATATACCGCAGCCTCATCTACTATCTTTATAAGGGCGGGATTGGAATCAAACATATTCTGCATCCAAGCAGTTACCGATTCCGCATAGTTGTCTAAATTGGAAAGAATCTCCAAAAGGGAGCTATATAATTCAGGAACTACAACATATGCAAATAAAACCAAGAAAGCAATCAAAAGCAGATAAGATATTACTACCGAAAGAACTCTATTGAGCTTTCTTTTTGTTTTCATCGGTTTTATCTTTTCAAAACAAATTTTTTCAAAGAAATTAACTATCGGTAAAAGAAGATAAGCCAAAACAAAGCCGATTATAAAGGGAGATAAAACCGAAATTAGCGTTCCGATTGCTGCCGACACAAGCGAAAAATTCCAAAGCATTCCCAAAATCAAGCCTATAGCGCAGGCTGTTAAGATAACATAAACGGCAATAGTTGTATATTTTCTGTTCCAATCTATTTTTTTCATTTTGCAAGTCCTTTCACTTTACATAATGATACAAATTTATCATAACACATTAAAATTTAAAAATCAATAAAAAACCTATATGAATATTGTTAAAAACATTGTTAAAACTATTCTTGTCGGCATTCTTGCGGCAGCCGATAAAGTCTAATCGAACGGAGTTTTACCTATGCTCGATAAAATATGCCTTATTTTAGTTATAATCGGCGCACTTAACTGGGGCGGTATCGGCATATTCGGTTTCGATGTTGTTGCATGGATATTCGGCGGACAAGGAGCTATTGTGAGCCGCATCATATATACGCTCGTAGCCTTAGCCGGAATTTGGTGCATTTCCCTTTTATTCAGAGATACCGAGCATGCCGAAATTCGCGACTAACAAAGAAAAACACCTCTTTTTCTACTAAGAGGTGTTTTTTTCTGTTTATAATATCTCTGCTCCAAAACTGCGGCATTCTTCTTTAGTTTTTTCGTCCCAATATGCCGACTGAACCTCGCCTATATGGGCTTTTCTAAGAAAGAACATACAAATTCGCGACTGACCTATTCCGCCGCCGATGGTTTGCGGAAGTTTTCCCTCTATCAAAGCTTTATGGAAAGGAAGAGATAATCTATCCTCTTTATTTCGCTCTTTGAGCTGAGCTTTCAGCGTTTTTGCATCTACCCTTATTCCCATTGAAGAAAGCTCTAAGGCAATATCCAAAACAGGATAATAAACTATTATATCTCCGTTTAACGACCAATCATCATAGTCGGGCGCTCTGCCGTCGTGTATTTCACCGTTTGAAAGGGCTCCGCCTATTCCCATTAAAAATACAGCACCATATTCTTTTGCGGCGAGATATTCTCTTTCCTTTGAGGTTTTATCGGGATATTTATCCAAAAGCTCCTGACTTGTTATAAAGGTTATCTCCTCAGGGAGAAGCCGCTCTATAAATTTATATTCATGCATTATATAGTTTTCGGTATGCTTTAGCGCCTTATAGATATTTTTAACCGTTTTCTTTAAGGTTTCTACCGTTCTCTCTTCGGGGGTTATTATCTTCTCCCAGTCCCACTGGTCAACGAACATACTATGTATATTATCGGTATCCTCATCTCTTCTTATAGCGTTCATATCGGTATAAAGGCCTTCGCCTACGGGGAAAGAATAATCGGAGAGAGCCTTTCTTTTCCATTTAGCTAAGGAATGAACTATCTCGAAGCTTTCGCCCGATTTTATATCAAAGCCTACTGCCCTTTCAGTTCCGTTTAAATCATCGTTAAGTCCGCTGTTTTTTTCTACAAACAAGGGCGCGGTTACACGGGTTAAATTAAGGGCTATTGATAAATCTCTCTCAAAAAAGTCCTTTACCTTTTTAATTGCAATCTGAGTTTCCTTTAAATCCAAGGCGGATTTATAATCTTTCGGAATAAATGTCATTATTTTTTCCTTTCTGCCGCTATTTTTCGCTTTAATATAATAAGCGCGGCAACAAATCTATTTCTATTATGTTTTTTAACAAAATATTTAAAATCTGATTTGAATATATTATAGCGCCTTAAAGCCGCTTCTCTTGTTTGGTTGGATAAGCCGAAAAAGCTTTGAAAAAGCTGAATGTTTTCCATTATATGTAACTTCTTATTCTTATCTTTAACATAACACATAAGGTCATGGTCGATATATTCTAAAAAGAGATTTTCATCATAACTAAATTCTGAAAAGAGGCTTTTTTTAACTACCATTCCCGAATTTATCGCTGTAAAGGCTTTAACCTTTTCATTCTTGCGGACCATTCTTACGCGCCATTTCCCCAAAACTGCGGGAGATATAACCGCTTCACCCGCTTTAACTATAGGCAAAAGCAGCTCGGCATCGGGATTTTTCTCTATATGGGCTTTTACAAGGGCTATAAAGTTTTCGGGAAGAGAAGTATCATCATCTAAAATAAGATAATAGTCTTCTTCGGCTTCTATTTCCAAAGCTCTGTTATAGGCTTTGGAAAGGCCTTTATTTCCTCCCATGGGAATATAGGTAAAGCCTGCTTCGGCGGCAAATTTTTCATTATCGTTTTCTATAGTACTGTTATCGCAGAGAATGGCTTTAAGACCATTTTCCTTTGCGAAACGGCAAGCGGGAGAATTTTCGCACGACTTATTATATATAACGATAATAGGTTTAAGCACCTTTTTTTACCCCCACAAAAGAAATTTTATTTTTTTCAAAGCCGAATCAGGCATTATATTTCTTCGCTTTAATATTCTTATTCTTTCAAGCTTAGAAAGCTTTTCCGAATTTGCATACTCTTCTGCTATAAGCTTTAGCTCATTCGGCATCTTATCCCCTATTCTTTTAAGCAAAAGACCTGCCTGACGGCGGGAAAGATTTATATCCTTTGCTATATTGGTTTTAAGACGCATCTTAATATAAGAAAGAGAGCTCGGCTTTTTAGAAGCACCTATCTGATTTTTTGAATGCTGCCGATAAAAAAATGTAGGCTCATCTAAATAATCTATCTCTCCTAAAGCCGAAGCTATCAAGGCTACCCATCTATCATGCATAACCATATCTTCGCTATACGGAACTGCCTCTTTTACAAGGGCTTTATTTACCATAGCAGAGGCTCCTTGAACCGAATTTTCAGCTAAAAGCTTGGAAAAAGGAAGAACGGTTGGTACCATAGAAAACTTCTTAAATGATTTATGGGTTATATTTAAAAACTCATCAGCTAAAACGCAATCCGTATGAACTAAGCGAGGTTTATTGTTATCCCCTTTTAACATAAGAGAGAGGGTTTTTTCAATCTTATCGGGGAACCATACATCGTCCTGATCACAGAACATTAAAAACTCGCTATCGGAAAACTCTTCCAAAAGATAAATAAAATGCGCTTTGGCGCTCCCCGAAGAAGTTTTTCTGAAAACAGGGATTATTTTATCGGGATATTTTTCAAAAAATTCCTTTATTATCTCAGGACTTTTATCTGAGCTTAAATCATCTGAAACAACGATTCTTATATCCTTATAGGTCTGATTTATAATGGAATTTAAAAGGTCGGCAAGATATTTTTCGCCATTATATACTGCAACTAAAACTGTAACCATAATCCTGCCTCCTGTTCCTATATATTATTTTACATTATCTGAATTATGATACCATATTTTTTCAAGATTGTAAACCTATTTTATCCAGTTTTTGAGTTTTTGACATATGTCGGCAAGGTATAGCATTATTCTGTCGAAAATTTGAAATATTTGTGAAATTCGTGTTGCAATTTTTTAAGCGGTATGATATAATTTTTTTCAATAATATTCTAAAAAATTGAGGTTAATATTATACAAAATTTAAAGGAGCTATTTTATGAAATTAATGGAAGAAAAAATCCTTTCCGAGGGCAAGGTTTTCCCCGGCGGAATTTTAAAGGTCGGAAGCTTTTTAAACCATAACCTCGATTGTGATTTTCTCCTTAAAGTAGCCGAAGAAATTGCTTCTTTATATAAAGATTCGGGCGCTACCAAGATTTTAACCGTTGAATCATCGGGAATTGCCATTGCCGCTTTGGTTGGCGCTGTTATGCATATCCCCGCTCTGTTTGCAAAAAAACATAAAACCACCAATATCGGCGGAGAGGTTTATGCCGCTAAGGTTCATTCCTATACCCATAATACCGATTATACCATCGTTGTTGAAAAAGAGTTTCTTACATCTGAGGATAAGGTTTTGTTTGTTGATGATTTTTTAGCCGAGGGTAATGCCCTTTTAGGTCTTTTGGATATATGCGCTCAGGCAGGGGCTAAACCTGTAGGCGCGGCCATCGCAGTTGAAAAATCTTTTCAAAGCGGCGGCAAAAAGCTTCGCGAAGCGGGACTCAGAGTTGAATCCATGGCTATAATAGAGTCGATGGAGTCGGGTAATGTAAAATTTCGTCCGTAAATAGTTTTATTTCGGACGATTTTTAAAATTAAAATGCCTTAAAAAAGGCAAGGAGGAAAAAACATGAAAAAACTGCTCTCTCTTATCCTTGCAGCTGTTATGATGTTCGGATGCGTTTCCGTTCTCTCCAGCTGCGACAGCGACGACGGTGTTTTCAAGGTAGGCTTCATTTTCTTACATGATGAAACCTCTACTTATGACAAAAACTTCATCGACGCTGCTCTCGAAGCTACCGAGAAACTCGGTCTTGATGAATCTCAGGTAATCTTCAAAAAGGAGATTCCCGAAGGCGCAGCTTGCTATGACGAAGCTGTTGACCTTGTTGACCAAGGATGCGATGTTATCTTCGCAGACAGCTTTGGTCATGAAGAATGGATGATCAAGGCGGCAAAAGAGTTCCCTGATGTTGAGTTCTGCCACGCTACAGGCGTTAAGGCTCACACAGAAAAGCTCCCCAACTACCACAACGCTTTCGCTTCCATCTACGAAGGCAGATATCTTGCAGGTATTGCTGCAGGTATGAAGCTCAACGAGATGATCACTTCAGGCGACATTACTGCTGAAGAAGCTGTTATGGGTTATGTTGGTGCCTTCCCTTATGCTGAAGTTATCTCCGGATATTCTTCTTTCTATCTCGGCGCTAAATCTGTTTGCCCCAGCGTTACAATGCTTGTTGACTTCACAGGCTCTTGGTATTCTCCCGAGGGCGAAGCTAATACAGCTAACGCTTTAATCGACAAAGGCGCAGTTTTAATCAGCCAGCACGCTGACTCTATGGGTGCTCCCGGAGTTTGCGAAACAAGAAACGTTCCCAATGTATTCTACAACGGAACAACCATCTCTACCTGCCCTAACACCTATCTTATCGCTTCCAGAATCAACTGGGCTCCTTTCTTTGAGTATATGATTACTTCTACTCAGAACGAAACTGATATGCCTTATGACTGGTTTGGTTCTCTCAACACCGATTCTGTTAAGGTTGTTGATATGAACACTGCTGTTGCAGCTGAAGGAACCAAAGAAGCTATTGATACTGCTATGGCTGAGCTTAAAGCAGGCACACGCCACGTATTCGACACCAACAACTTCACAGTTGGCGGCGAGAAGGTTACAACATATCTTGCAGACGTTGACGATGCAGGCGACTATGTTGGTGAGACCGAAGTTATTGAGAACGGTGTATTCTATGAATCCAAACATCGTTCCGCACCTTACTTTGATCTTCCTATCGACGGCATTACAAGACTTGACAAATAATTTTTTAGATACTAAGGCGGAGCTTTTCGCTCCGCCTATTATCTATTATTGAAAACTGCAAATAAACCGCTGTTTGTTGTTTTGAATAATAGATAACAGGAGGATAAAATGAAAAAAACACCTGCTATTGAGCTTCGCGGAATAACAAAGACCTTTGGTCCTGTTGTTGCGAACAAGAATGTTTCTATGGAAGTTTATCATGGCGAAATTCTTTCCATTTTAGGCGAAAACGGAAGCGGAAAGACAACCCTTATGAATATGATTTCCGGCATTTATTATCCCGATGAAGGCGAGATACTTATAGGAAACGAAGAGGTTATGATTCGCTCCCCGAAAGATGCTTATCGCTATAATATCGGAATGATACATCAGCATTTTAAGCTTGTTGATGTTTTTTCGGCTGCGGAAAATATTCTTTTAGGGCTTAAGGATAAAAAAGGCTTTGACATAAAGAAATCTACCGAGATAATTCACGGCATTTGCGAACAATACGGCTTTGAGCTTGATTTAAATAAAAAGGTTTATGAAATGTCGGTTTCGGAAAAGCAGACGGTTGAGATAATCAAGGTTTTATACCGCGGCGCCGATATTTTAATACTTGATGAGCCTACTGCAGTTTTAACTCCGCAGGAAACCCTAAAGCTTTTCGATATTCTTCGCCGTATGCGCGATGATAACAAGGCTATTATCATAATTACCCATAAGCTTCATGAGGTTCTTTCCCTTTCCGACAGAGTTGCGGTTTTGAGAAAGGGCGAATACATAGGAACGGTTAATACCGCCGAAACAAATGAATCGTCATTAACCGAAATGATGGTTGGAAAGAAGATTTCCTTAAATATCGAAAGAAGCGAACCTAAAAACTCAGAGGACAGACTTATAGTTGAAAATATCAGCTGCACAAACCGCGAGGGTGTTCGCCTTTTGGATAACGTTTCCTTTACTGCCCGTTCGGGAGAAATTCTCGGAATTGCGGGAATTGCAGGAAGCGGACAGAGAGAGCTTTTAGAGGCTATTGCAGGTCTTCAGCATTTAACCGAGGGAAGAATTATCTATCATAATCCCAAAACAGGCAAAGAAGACGACCTTCGAGATAAAACCCCTATTCAGATAAGAGATTTGGGTGTTCGCCTTTCCTTTGTTCCTGAGGACAGATTAGGTATGGGACTTGTAGGAAATATGGATATTACCGATAATATGATGCTCAGAAGCTATAAAAAAGGAAAATCCGTATTCCTCGACCGCAAAAAACCCCATGAACTTGCAGATAAGATTATAGAAAGCTTAGAGGTTGTAACGCCGAGCGCAAGTACACCTGTTCGCCGTCTTTCGGGAGGAAATGTTCAAAAGGTTTTAGTTGGCAGAGAAATTGCCTCTTCCCCTACCGTTTTAATGGCAGCTTATCCCGTTAGAGGTCTTGATATAAACTCATCTTATACAATTTATAATCTCTTAACCAAACAGAAAGAAAGCGGCGTTGCCGTTATTTTCGTTGGAGAGGACCTTGACGTTTTATTAGAGCTTTGCGACAGAATTTTAGTTATCGGCGGCGGAAAAATAACCGGTGTTTTAGACGGAAGAACGGCTACCAAAGAGGAAGTTGGTCTTCTTATGACTAAATATGCACATACAGAAGAAGGAGGAGAAATATGAAAACAGCGACACATCACCGCGAGCCGCTTGTTCATATAGTTAAGCGGACCGATATATCTACCAAAAAGGCCGTTTTAATCAGGGCAATCGCGGTTATTGTTTCTCTCTTATTCTCCGCTCTTTTGGTTTTTGTTCTTAAAGGAATAAATCCCATTCAGTTTTTTACAGCCTTATTTGAGGGTGCATTCGGAACCTCCCGCAGAATATGGATACTTCTTCAGAAAACGGCGGTGCTTCTTTGCATATCCTTGGCTGTAACACCTGCTTTTAAAATGCGCTTTTGGAATACAGGCGCTGAAGGTCAGGTTTTGGTAGGCGGACTTGCTACCTGCGCTTGTATGTATTACTTAGGTGGAGCTCTTCCCTTACCCTTGCTTTATCTTTTAATGATAGTATCGAGCATTGTTGCAGGTATTATCTGGGCAGTTATTCCCGCTATATTCAAGGCAAAATGGAATACCAATGAAACCCTTTTTACCCTTATGATGAACTATGTTGCAACATTTTTAGTTTCGTTCTTCATTAATACCTGGGTTACAAGCGGTAGCGGCACCTTAGCTCCCATGTCCCAATACGGACTGCCGAGAATTTTAAACAACTGGCTTTTAAACATTATTATTGTTGCCGTTTTAACCGTTGCCGTTTATATCTATCTCCGCTTCAGCAAACAGGGATATGAGATATCGGTTGTAGGAGAAAGCGAAAATACCGCAAGATATATAGGAATAAACGTTAAAAAGGTTATTATAAGAACCTTAATCGTTTCGGGAGCTTTATGTGGAGTTGCCGGTCTTATATTAGTTGGCGGAACAAACCATACAATAGCAACAGATACCGTTGGCGGACAAGGCTTTACCGCTATTATGGTTTCTTGGCTCGGCAAATTCAATCCCCTATTTATGGTTTTAACCTCTTTCCTCGTTATCTTCTTAGAGGTTGGCGCAAATCAGATTTCCAATGCCTTTAAGATGAACAGCTCTATTTCCGATATTATAACAGCGGTTATCCTCTTCTTTATTATCGGTTGCGAATTCTTTATAAACTATAAAATAATGTTCCGCAAAGCGGCAAAGGAGGACAAATAAATGACATTTATAACTCAGTCTATCCGAATCGGAATGTCCTTCCTCTTAGGCTCAACAGGCGAAACTATAACCGAAAAATCGGGCCATTTAAACCTCGGTATTCCGGGCATTATGTGTGTTGGCGCGGCTGTAGGCTGCTTGGCAGAAAACATTTATCTTTCCTCTGTATCGGTCATAAGCCCCTTTTTAGCGGTTTTGCTCCCTATTATTGCGTCTTTTATAGGAAGCGCTTTAATGGGCGTTTTATATAGCTTTTTAACCGTTACATTAAGAGCTAATCAGAATGTTACAGGTCTTGCCCTTACAACGCTCGGAATCGGCATCTCGAAATATATAATCGATCAGATTTTAGATATGAAATTTTCTCAGGCAAGTAAATATTTCACATCAGGATTTCCTTTTGCAGATAAGCTCGGCGGTTTCGGAGAGATATTCTTATCTTACGGAGTTTTCGTTTATCTTGCTATTGCGATAGCTCTTATCACTTCATTTGTTCTGAATAAAACAAGAATAGGACTTCATTTAAGAGCTGTAGGCGAAAACCCTGCAACGGCAGATGCGGCAGGCGTTAACGTTACTCTTTACAGATACTTGGCAACTATGATAGGAAGCGGAATTGCAGGTCTTGGCGGACTTTCTTATATTATGGATAACCTCAACGGAAACTGGGAATATACCGTTGATGCTATCGGTTGGCTTTCTATAGCGCTTGTTATATTTACTCTTTGGAAACCTAATCTTGCAATTTTCGGCTCGATAATATTCGGCGCCTGCTATATTGCAAGCTCTTATATAAGCGGCATCAGCTTTGCTCAAAAAGAAATTTTAAAAATGTTCCCATATGTTGTAACGATTATAGTTTTAGTTGTTATCAGTATGCGCAAAAAGCGCGAACATCAGCCTCCCGCGGCTTTAGGTCTTCCCTATTTCCGCGAGGAAAGATAGCTTCTCCTATAACAAAAAGCTCCTCTTCAAGGATATTTCCTTAAAGAGGAGCTTTCTTTATTTTTATCTTATTCTAATAAATGCCGCCGAGCCGCCGTCAATTATGTATTTTCCGTTTTTATAATTTATGCTTCCGTTTTCATAAAATTTCTCTCCCGAAAGCTCGGTTTCGAAATCTACTGTTTTAGAAGATGGATTTATAATAACTAAAACCGCTTCCTCTTCGCATTCTCTAAGGTAAACTAAAGGATAACCCGATTTAGTTTTAAAGGTTATTTTAGCATTCGACTGTAAAGCAATGTGCTCTTTTCTTATTGCAATAAGCCTTTTAACCTCATTTAAAATAGAGGTTTCGTCCGCTAAAGCCGCCTCAATGGTAGGTCGATTTTCGTCGGGGTCGATAGGAGTATAGAGCATATATTCGGGAGCATCGGAAAAACCTGCATTAACTCCATCATTCCATTGTATAGGAGTTCTTGTTCCTGTTCTCTCATATCCGCCCTCTTTGGAGCGAAGACCTTCGATATATCTCATTCCTATTTCATCGCCCGCATAGAGATAAGGCGCACCGGGCATTGAATATATAAAGGCATATGCTATTTTCATCTCTTGAGAATCAAGATATTTCGCTATTCTTTCAATATCGTGGTTACCTGACGGGATACACATAAGTCCGCCGCCCGATTTTTCATAAGCGATCTCATATGCTTTTATGAATTCGGAAATATCTCCGCCCTTTTTAGTAAAATAAGGATTTTCGCAGCGGAAAAGGTCGCTGTAATGAGAGCTTCCAAAGGGAAGCATAAAATCCATATGAAATCCGCCGCGAAGCGAATTTTCGGGTTCTCCCCATTCTGCAACTAAAGCTTTATCGGGAAATTCCTTATCTAAAATTTCTCTGCACTGCTGCCAAAGCTTTATAGTTCCCTCTCTATCGGGGTCGTTTTTAACCAAGGAGAATGCCATATCAACTCTGAAACCATCGCAACCCATTTTAAACCAGAAACGCATTATATTCATCATTTCATTAAAGGTTGCTCTCGGTCCCGGCGCATCCATAGGTTGCTGCCATTTGGGATCATCAATATTATAAAAACCGAAATTGAGTGCCGCCTGAGAGGAATAATAGTTTGTTAAAACTGCGCCGTCGCGGTCGCTGATGCCGATAAGGCATCCGTTATTTGTAAGTCCCGGCATTTCATTTGGTCTGTTCCAAACTCGGTCAGTCCATACATATCTATCGGTATATTCGTTTTTTTCTGGCTTCATTGATTCCAAAAACCATTTATGGTCTGTAGAAGTATGACCCGGAACTAAATCGAGAATTACCCTCATATCCTTTTTATGCGCCTCTTCGAATAGTCTTCGAAGGTCGCTGTTAGTTCCGTAACGAGGAGCTACCTTATAATAATCGGAAATATCATAGCCTGCATCTTTGAAAGGAGATTCAAAGCAAGGATTTATCCAGATAGCGTTGCAGCCTAAACCCTTGATATAATCCAATTTTTCAATAATTCCCTCTATATCGCCTATGCCATCGGCATTGGTATCATTAAAGGTTTGAGGATAAATTTCATAAAATATCGCGTTATCTAACCACTTCGGCATATCTTGTCTCCTTATTTTGAAAACAATTCTAAATTTTTAGAAATAAGCTCGGTTCTCTGCTCAACGCATTCATAGGTAGTTTTCTTGCCCTCGGGGGTTGAGAATGTATAATCTATTAATTTATCAAGGGTAGTTGTTAAAACGTGAAGACGGGTATCAGAAGAAGCATAATAAACAAATACTTCGTTTTTCTCGTTAACGATAGCTCCGTTTGTGAAAACAACGTTGGAAACGTCGCCTACTCTTTCTTCTCCGAAAGGAGCGATAAAGTATCCGTTAGGCTCTGCGGTTACCTTTTCAACATCATTAAGGTCTGTTCCGTATATATAAACTACATAGCGAAGTCCTGCCGCGGTATTTCTAACACCGTGAGCAATATGTATCCAGCCCTTATCTGTTTTTATAGGAACTGCGCCCTCGCCGTTTTTAACCTCGGTTATTTCGTGGTAAACCCTTTTGGAAAGAAGCTTCTCTTCATTAACAACAGGGTTTGTTATATCATCGCAATAACCAATGCAGATACCGCTATCGGATTTAGCATCAATAAAGCCATCCTGCGGACGGGTATAGAAGGCATATTTGCCGTTTACAAACTCAGGATGCAAAACAACGTTTCTCTGCTGAGGAGATTTTGTCATTAAATTAGGAAGACGCTCCCAAGTTTTAAGGTCGCGAGTTCTAACGATACCTGCCGCCGCAACTGCCGCAGATAAATCGGGGTTTGTTTTATCCTTGCTTTCGCTGCAGAAAAGGCCATATATCCAGCCGTCCTCATGCTGAGTTACGCGCATATCATAAACATTGGTTTCCCCTTCAACTGTAGGAAGCAAGATCGGATAATCCCAAAATTTAAATCCGTCAACACCGTTATCACTCTCTGCAACTGCAAAGAAGGATTTTCTGTCGTTACCCTCAACGCGTGCGATAAGTAGATATTTGCCATCGAGATAGATAGCACCCGAATTAAATACAGCGTTAACACCGAGGCGCTCCATAAAATGAGGAGTGGTATCGGTATTGAAATCATACTTCCAGAAAGGCGGAATATGCTCTCTTGTTAAAACAGGATTTTCATATTTTTCATAAATCCCGTTATAAAAACATGTTTTTTTGTTTTTCTTGGAAACTACCTTTTCGTAAGCTTCCATTACTTTTTTCTGTTGAGCAGTAAATTTCATAATTTTCTCCTTTATAATAAATTTTTTAATTCCTCTATTGTTTCATCGAAAAGCTTCATAGCATTTTCGATAGTTTCGGGCTTAGATAAATCTACACCCGCTAATTTAAGCTCTTCAATCGGGAAATCGCTGCCGCCTGTTTTCAAAAACTCAAGGTAGCCTTTTGTATCTCCCGTTTCTACAATTCTTTTGGCAATAGAAACTGCCGCAGAAAAGCCCGTTGCATACTGATAAACATAAAAAGCATTATAAAAATGAGGTATTCTCGCCCATTCAATGCTGTAAAGGTCGGAAACTTTAACCCCTTTATAATATTCCTCGTTTATCTCTTTATAAAGCTTATTTAAGCTTTCCGCCGTTATAGGCTCTCCCGATTCTTGTTGTTCATGAACTCTAAGCTCGAATTCGGCAAACAAGGTCTGGCGGAAAACGGTTGCTCTGAAGGATTCCAAAAAGTGGTTTAAAACCCAAGCTCTTTTAGCTTTATCGGTTTCGGTTTTTAAAAGATATAGGGTTAAAAGCACCTCATTAACGGTTGATGCAACCTCTGCCGCCATAATGGTATAATCGCTGTTATGATACTCTTGCGCCTCGTCTGAGAGATAGGAATGCATCGCGTGTCCCAATTCGTGGGCTACGGTAAAAGCATCATCTAAGGTATTGGTATAATTTAAAAGAACAAATGGGTGAACTCCATACATTCCGCAGGAGAAAGCCCCCGTTGTTTTGCCTTTATTTTCATAAACATCTATCCAACGCTCTGAAAATGCACGATTTAAAAGTTCCGAGTATCTTTCTCCTAAAGGCTTTAAGGCTTCTAAAACAAGGGTTTTAGCCTCGCTATAGGAAAGCTTTTGCTCCTTTGTTTTAACTATCGGAGGATAAAGGTCGAACATTTCAAGCTCCGAAAGGCCTAATGCTTTTTTTCTGAGAGAAATATATTTCTCCATTATAGGAAGCGATTTTCTGACAGAGGATATTAGGTTTTTATAAACCTCTGTAGGAACTCCTGCCGAGAAAAGCCCCGCTTCCAAAGAAGACTCATAATTTTTAACCGAGGCGAAAAAGGCATCGGTTTTAACGCTGCCCGAATAGGTTGCGGCAAAGGTATTTATATATTTATTAAACTCACCGAAATAGTTTTCAAATACCGCTTTTCTTACATCTCGGTTTTTAGATTTTACCAAAACTCCATACATACCATGCGAAAGCGGAACATTCTCGCCGTTTTCCCCTAACGTATCAGGGAATGTCATATCAACGCTTTCAAGCATTTCAAAGGCATTTTTAGGGGTAGATGCGGCATCGGAAAGCTTGGCTAAGATTTCCTCTTCTCTTTCGGAAAGGATATGCTTTGAGCGGCGAAGAAGCTCTGAAAGCATTCTTTTATAGCTTTTAAGCTCCGTAGCTTCTATAAATTCTGTCAGCTTTTCTGTATCTGATAAAATAAGCGGCTCTATAAAGGCGCTTTTTGAATTCAAAGCAACATAGATATTTACAGCTCTTCCCTCCAAGCTTTGGGCTTTAGGGTTGCCGTTATCCTCTGATTTATAGAGCATAGCATATATATAAAGCCTTTCAACCTTTAATGCTACAGAATAATAGAAATCAAGCGCCGTTTTTAAATCATCCGCGCTTTTCATCATAGTATCACGAAATGTAGGGATTTTTTCTATATCAGCTTCTGCCGATTTATATTCTTCCTCAAAGGCTTTTTCATTTTCATAAATATCCTTTAAGTTCCATGTATATAAAGCTTCAACTTGATTTCGGTTTTTAATCTGCATAATAGGCATCTCCTCTTCAAATAATTTTAACATATTAAAAATTTTATTGCAATAGAATTTTCGCTGTGTTAGAATATTATAGGTGATTTTTTATGAGAAAAACTAAAATAATTTGTACTATCGGTCCCGCTTCATCTGATGTTAATACGATAAAGAAAATGATAGAAGCAGGAATGAATGTTGCTAGATTTAATATGAGCCATGCTTCGCATGATATTTTAGAAAATATGGTATCTGCAGTTAAAAAAGCGGGCCAAGATAAGATATCTTTGCTTATCGATACTAAGGGACCTGAGGTTCGTATCGGCAAATTTGAAAAAGGCTCCGTTTCCCTTTCAGATGGAGATTCTTTCCGTTTTTATAAAAACCTGGAGCTTGGCAACGCCGAGGGTGTTGGCGTTATATATAAAAAGCTTATCGACTGCGTTTATGCTGAAGAAAACCGCGGTAAAGGTCTTAAGATACTTCTTGATGACGGAAAAATTTCTATGGAGGTTATATCGGCAACAGAAGAGTATATCGAGTGCCGAGTTATAAAAGGCGGTATTCTTTCTGATAGCAAGAGTATTAATATGCCCTCTTTCCATATAGATATGCCTTATATGAGCTCTTCTGACCGCGAAGATATCGCATTCGGGCTTTCTTTAGGAGTTCAGTTTATTGCCGCTTCCTTTGTTCGCTCCCAATCAGATATTCTTATGCTAAGAGATTATGTCGATTCTTTAGGCTATGAATCTGTATCTATTATTGCAAAAATAGAAAATCAGCAGGGTGTTGATAATATTGATTCTATTATCGAAGCGGCTGACGGAATTATGGTAGCGCGAGGCGACCTTGGGGTTGAAATTCCTTTTATTCGTCTTCCTGCTTTACAGAAAACCATGATTGAAAAATGTGTTCGCGCAGGTAAAATCGTTGTAACGGCAACTCAAATGCTTGAGAGCATGACACAAAGCCCAAGACCTACAAGAGCCGAGATAAGCGACGTTGCTAACGCTGTTTTCGACGGAACAAGCGCCGTTATGTTATCCGGCGAATCGGCGGCAGGAAAGTATCCCGTTGAGAGTACGGCGGCTCTTTCAGCAATCTGCGAAGAGGCAGAAAACAACATTAAAGACCTTGAATCTGCTAAGGTAAGCTTTGATGACTTTGTAAGCGACGGAAGCATACGCGATACGATTTGTATTGCCGCTAAAAAATGCGCCGAATCGGTTGGCGCTAAGGCGATTATAGCCGAATCTCAGACAGGCAGAGTTGCAAAGGCTATTGCTCATTACAGACCATCTTGTCCTATAATTGCGGTTGTAACAAGAGATTGCGTTGCGAAAAAGCTTGCCTTAAATTGGGGTGTTACCGCCGTTTTAGGCGAGGAAAAAAGCGATTCCGATGAAATTACAAGACAGGCTATGGATAAGGCTTTAGAAACAGGACTTGTACAAAAGGGAGATACAGTAATCGTTATTTCCTCCAACAAAACCACCCCTACTAACGAAACAGATACTCTTAATATCCGAAAGATTTAAAATATCTGCCCCGAAAAAATTTTTTCGGGGCTCTTTTTATTACAAAATTTTCTGTTTTCCTCTGCTATGATTTACCTTACTAAACATATAAGGAGAAACTAAAATGAAGGATGTTGTAATAAAAAAAATTGAAAGACGAAATCAACTGTTTTTTGCGATTTTTTCCTGTATAGCGGGATTTATATTTTCGGGAGGAAGTATTTTCAATAATCTTTTTCCATTTCTCCCAGCCCTCGTATCATCTAGCCCCACTATTCCCTCGCTTTTCGCGATTTTAGGAGGAGCTATAGGCTCTTTATTATTTTCCGATACAGAATTTTTATTATCATATGTCGCTACGGCTCTTTATATTATGCTCTTAAAGGCCTTAATAAAACTGATATTTAAAAAAGAAAATACATATATAAACTGCTCTCTTGCGGCATCGGTTTCGGTTATTAAAACCATATTTTCGATTATTACCTCTTCCTTTTATCTTCCCGAAATAGTTCTCGGTATTGCCGAAAGCTTTATGGCGGCGGGATTTTGTTTCTTTTTTTCGATTTCTTTACCGATTTATTTAAGCTTCATTGGCGGCAATCAGCATATTTTCACAAAAAAAGAGAAGGCAGCTTTATTAGTTTCTGCGGCGGCTTTTACAATATCTTTAAACTCTTTTTCGGTTTTGGAAATAGGCTTGGGAACCGTTTTTGCTGTTTTTATAAGCTTGGCATTTGCTTATTCTTCCGATAACTCTCCTCTTAGTTTATCGGTTGTTCTATCGGCGGCGCTTACAATGAACAATACTGCCTCTTTACCTTTTTTCTCCGCAGTTCCCTTATCAATTCTCTTGGTTGTTCAGATAAAACGGCTTGGAAAATATGCTTTTAGCTCTGTTTTTATGTTAATTTCTGCTCTGCTTTCTTTGCTTTTAGGTCTAAAAACAGACGAATTTTCTTCAATTTTAGCCTCGGTTATCGGAACGGTTGCCTTTGCTTTCTCCCCTGCCTCTTTAATAAATCTAATTGTTCCTTTATCCAGAGAGAGCGAAAATACAACATCTTCAAAAATAATATCCGCCCGTTTGAAAAGCGCCTCGGGTTCTCTTTCGGTTTTAGCCGATGCCTTAGAGGCGCTTTATCCAAAGAAGGCTTTATCGGAAGAGCTTCAGGGAAGCGATGTGTTTTCAGATGCGGTAAACTCAGTTTGCCGAAAATGCCGCTCGTCAGGGATATGCTGGGGACCTAAATATAATGATACGGCAGATGTTATGAACAAAATGGTAAACTCTTTGAAAATGGGAGAAGAAATAACCGTTCCTTTATATTTTAAATCAGCTTGTCATCAAAGCTCCTTAATTGTTGATGAAATCAATGCTTCCTTCACCTTAAAAAAAGAAAGCCGCAAAAATGAAGGAAAATTAGGGCTTGTAAAAAATGCTGTTAGCGAGAGCTACCGCTCCTTATCTTTTCTGTTAAACGAGCTATCAGACGAGATAGAAACAATCTGCTACTGCGACAACGAGGGCGAAATTCTTTTGAAAAATGCCCTTTCTGAAGTTAAGTTAGAACCTATTTCTCTATCAGCTCTGATATTAAGCGGCGGAAAAACCGTTTATGAATTCTTATTAAAAGCGCCTGCATCGGAAGACTCTTTAGAAAAAATAAGAAATGCGCTTTCAGATCTAAGAGGCGACAAATATTCAGTTCCTCTGCTTCTTTCCTCTAAAGAAGGCTATCTTTACAGGTTTTCCGAAATTGAAAACTATTCATTTTTATCGGAAGAATTGTATCTTAACAGAAAAAGCGATGATGTTTCGGGAGATAAAATATGCTCATTTCCCGCGAAATACGGCTTTCATTATATGCTTCTGTGCGATGGTATGGGAAGCGGAAAGACGGCGGCAAGAGAAGCTGAGATTACTGCCCTTTCGCTTCGTGAGCTTATCTGCGGCGGACTTACCTTTAAAGCCGCTGTAAAAACCGTCAGTTCGATGCTGCTTTCGCAGACAGATACAGAAAGCTCCTGCGCAGTTGACATTATAAGAATGGATAAATACACCTCTGCGGTTTCTATCTTTAAGGCGGGCGGCGCCCCTACTCTTGTGCGCCAGAACGGACGGGTATCCTTTATAGAAGCTTCTTCTATGCCTATAGGTATTTTAGAAGACGAAGATGTTTTCGAGGCTAAGCTTACTCTAAGCGAGGGTGATGTTATAATGGTTTTATCCGATGGGGTTTTAGAAAACGGAACCGATTGGCTTCAAGCGGTTTTATCTCAGAAGCGTTTAAATAAGCCGCAAGAAATTAAAGAAGCTTTACTAAGCTATACGCAAAAAAACGGCATCACCTTTACAGATGATGCCGCGATAGGAATTATTGTTATTGAAAAAAACTAATCCGTTAGATTATTTATCCATATTCCTTTAGAAACCAATATGCAGCCGATAACCGCTTTTATAAATACCATGGTTTGAACTATGAAATATAAAATAAAAATATGTACATTTGTAAAATTAGCTAATACATATGCAACTGGTACGCATATGCACCATTCAAATACACTGTCGAAAAGGAATGTTATATAGGTTTTTCCACCTGAACGTATTGTAAAATAGCAGGCATGAACAAAGGCGTTTACGGGCGAAAATGCGGCAGTTATAACAATAATAGTTGCCGCTATATTCCTTACAGACTCAGTTGTATTATATAAAAGCGGAAAAAGCGAAGAGGTTACAATTGCTATAGAGCCGATTAATGTAGCAACACCTACGGTTAAGGTTATTAGCCTTTTGGCATCTGCTTTCGCTTCTTTCAGCTTCCCTGCTCCAAGCTGATTTCCTATCATAATTGCTATAACTGTACCAAAGGATATAAAGCCCACATTAAAAAGGTTTGTTATTGTTTGGGCTATATTAAAGCCCGCAACAACATCCAATCCTCTAATAGAATAACAGCCTGTTAATGTTGAGATACCTGCCGCCCAAAAGGTTTCGTTAAGTATCAAGGGCAACCCCTTTACAGTTATATCGCGGAAAAGAGCTTTAGGTATTTTAAGACTTTTATATACACCCTCGATAAAGCGATATTTAAGCTTATGAGAATGGGTTGCTATAACTATAATGGCAAACTCAACATATCTTGAAATAACCGTTGCGATTGCGGCACCTGCAACTCCAAGCTCAGGGAAACCGAATTTTCCGAATATAAGCAGATAATTAAATGCCAAATTTACTAAAACAGCAATAACACCCGCCTTCATAGGAAGAGCAGTTTCCCCTGTTTCTCTTAAAGTTCCCGCATAGGCATTGCAAAGAGCGAAAGGCGGAAGACCTATTGCCATTATAAATAAATAATCTTTTGCGGCATTAAAGGTTTCAGCTATATTTTCGCTGTTAGTATCGTGGAGATAAAAATTTATTAAAGTGGTATGGAAGAAAAATATTAAAAGCTCTGCTAAAACGGTAAGCGAAACAACTAATATAAGCTTATAGCGAAGACAATCCCTAACTCCCTTATGATTTTCTCTCCCATGGAACTGGGCTGAAAAAATTCCGGGTCCGCTGACTCCTCCAAAAATACAAAGATTGAAAACGAAAATTAAGGTATTTGCTATTGCAACACCGCTCATTTCCTCTGTTCCGACCTGACCTACCATTATATTATCCAATAAAGACACAAAATTTGTTATCATCTGCTGAATAAAAACAGGCAAAGCCAAGGTTATAGCGTATTTATAAAACGCTTTTGTTCCGAAAAAACTTTTAATTCCCATTGAAATTTCCCTCAAAATAAATATATAGGCAAAAATAAAAGGCTTCGTATAAGAAGCCTTTTATTCTTCTAAGTTGGCATTGCCCTATTTTCCCGGTCAGTTACCCGACAAGTATCTTCGGCGTAGATGAGCTTAACTTCTGTGTTCGGAATGGGAACAGGTGGACCCTCATCGCTATAAACACCAACTTTATGGTGACCCGTACGGGATTCGAACCCATGTCACCGGCGTGAGAGGCCGGGGTCTTAGACCACTTGACTAACGGGCCATATAGTGCACCTTCAGGGACTCGAACCCGGGACCCACTGATTAAGAGTCAGTTGCTCTACCAGCTGAGCTAAAGGTGCATCAAAGGTTTAGGGGTAAAGAACCCTAAAAACTAAACAGAGAAAGAGAGAACGAAAAAGGTCAAGCCCTCGACCGATTAGTACTGGCAAGCTAAATGCCTCACGACACTTACACTTTCAGCCTATCAACCTTGT
>JAGBHD010000008.1 GCA_018110785.1 Oscillospiraceae bacterium | reverse complement strand
GACACGCTCTAGCGTGTCTTTTCTTTTTCAACTAAATCCACCCTAACGGGTGGGTGAAATATTGCTTCGCAATGTGAAATTCTCGCTTCGCTCGAGTGAAATCGCTGCGGCGGTGGGTGGATTTAATTTCACATTTTGCGTAAGCAAAATATTTCACCAAAGGCGAAAGCCTTTGATTTCACCGTGCGTTAGCACGATTTCACTATCCCTTGCCCTTTTGTCGCTTTTATGCTATCGGCTAGATTTATTTATGTTCGATTTTTTATTTTTTGTATTGCCCTCGACAGATAATTTGTGATATACTACTTTCAAGGGAGATTATAATATGAAAAAGATAGGAAATGTATTTATTTTAGGAGATAGTTATTCCACCTTTGAAGGCTATGTTGATGCCTCGCGCGGATGCGGAATTTGGTATCCTAAGGGAGGAAAAGAGGAAACCGATGTAAAATCGGTAGAGGAAACATGGTGGCATATTTGTTTGGATAAAACCGAAAGCAACCTCATTTTAAACAGCAGTTCCTCGGGAACTACCATCTGTAATACGACCTACGGCGGTGCTCATTGTCCTAAATATTCCTTTATAGGCCGCCTTGATAGGCTTTTAGACGAGGGCTTTTTTAAAGACAAACAAATAGATACCTTTATAATCTTCGGCGGAACTAATGATAACTGGTCGAACGCTCCGATAGGCTCTTTGCAGTATGAAAATTGGACCGAAGAGGATAAAAAGCAGGCTCTTCCTGCTATTTGCTATCTCTTTGATAGGATTAAAACTAACTTTCCCACAGCCCGCGTTATTAAAATATTAAATACCGAGCTTAAAGAAGAAATCAATGAGGGTTATAAAAAAGCCGCTTTAAAATACGGTGTAGAGTTCTTAGCCCTTGAAAATATTGATAAGCTTTCAGGCCACCCGAGCGTTAAAGGTATGAAATCTATAGCCGAACAGCTGCTCGCGGTTTTATAGGAGTAAAAAATGAAAAATAAATCTGTTTTACAAGCGGTTAAGTTTACATTATTTTCTGCCTCTGCGGGAATAATTCAGGTAGCCTCGTTTACCCTTTTAAATGAGGTTTTTCGTCTGCAGTATTGGCCCGCCTATCTTATCGCGCTTAGCCTTTCAGTTCTCTGGAATTTCACATTAAACCGACGCTATACATTTAAATCGGCGGCAAATGTCCCGATAGCTATGCTAAAGGTTGCGGCATTTTATTTGGTATTTACCCCTCTTTCAACATGGCTCGGAGCCTTAGCTGAGGGAAGCGGCATAAACGAATACATAGTTTTAGCGGTAACTATGATAACGAACTTTGTAACCGAGTTTCTTTTCTGTAAATTCGTGGTTTATAAAGGGCAGGAGGATACAAGAAAACCTGCTTCAAAAGCAAGAAAAGAGGAAAAAATATGATTAAAATAACTTTAAAAATAGACGGTATGGCTTGTTCAATGTGTGAAGCGCATATGAACGATGCTGTAAGGGAAGCCTTCAAGGTTAAAAAGGTAACCTCATCGCACAAGGAAAAAGAAACAGTTATCTTAACCGAAACCGAAATTCCCGAAGCTGATATTCGCGCAGTAGTAGAGAAGACAGGATATAAGCTTGAGGGCTATTTAAGCGAAGTTTCTGAGAAAAAAGGATTTTTTTCATCGCTTTTAGGGAAATAATAAATATCACTTTTCAGAGCATATTTCTCCATCGAAAGCCAATAATTATATGGAGGTAAAAACGATGTATATAACAGAAGATATCAAATATATAGGCGTTAATGACCATAAAAAGGACCTTTTTGAGGGCCAGTATATTATCCCTAACGGTATAGCTTATAATTCATATGTTATTATAGATGAGAAAATCGCAGTTATGGATACGGTCGATGCCGATTTTAAAGAAGAATGGCTCGAAAACTTAAAAGAAGCGCTCGGCGAAAAAAAGCCTGATTATCTCATAGTTCATCATATGGAGCCCGACCATTCTGCAAATATAGCGGAGTTTTTAAGGGCTTACCCCGAAGCGAAAATTGTGTCTTCATCTAAATCCTTTGTTATGATGAAAAACTTTTTCGGAACTGATTTTAAGGACAATAGCATAACGGTCGGCGAGGGCGATACCCTTTCCTTAGGAAAACACGTATTAACCTTTATAGCCGCCCCTATGGTGCATTGGCCCGAGGTAATCGTAAGCTATGAAGCCCAAGATAAGGTGCTTTTCTCTGCCGATGGCTTCGGCAAATTCGGCGCTTTGGACATAGAAGAGGATTGGGCTTGCGAAGCAAGAAGATATTATATAGGCATCGTCGGAAAATACGGCGCGCAGGTGCAGTCGCTTCTTAAAAAAGCGGCATCGCTCGATATAGAAGTTATCTGCCCCTTGCATGGTCCCGTTTTAAAAGAAAATTTAGGCTATTATATAAATCTTTATAACCTTTGGTCGAGCTATACCCCCGAAACAAAAGGTGTGCTGATAGCATATACCTCTGTTTACGGAAATACCGAAAAGGCTGTATTAAAGCTTTCTGAAATTTTAGAAAAAGCTGGAGAAAAGGTTTCGATCGTAGACCTTGCAAGGTGCGATATGGCTGAAGCGGTTGAAGATGCTTTCCGCTATGATAGAATAGTTTTAGCAACAACGACATATAATGCCGATATCTTCCCCTTTATGCGCGAATTTATAAACCATCTAACCGAGCGCAATTTTCAGAACAGAACGGTTGCCTTTATTGAAAACGGAAGCTGGGCGCCGACAGCGGCAAAAACAATGCGCTCTATGCTCGAAAACTGCAAAAACTTAAAGTTTTCGGAAACAACAGTAAAAATTATTTCTGCTCTTAATAGCGAATCAAAAGAGCAGATAGAAATTTTAGCAAAAGAACTTATAAATCAGGAGGAAAAATTATGAGCGAAAACAGATTTTACAAATGTTCGCATTGCGGAAACATTATCGGGATGATCCACAATGCAGGTGTACCTATGATGTGCTGCGGTCAGAAAATGACCGAGCTTGTCCCCGGTGAGGTTGAGGCAAGTAAAGAGAAGCATATCCCCGTAGTAGAAGTGAAAGATAATATCGTGAATGTAGTAGTAGGTTCTGTTATGCACCCTCAAACCGCAGAGCATAATATAACTTGGGTTTATCTCCAGACCGACCGCGGCGGTCAGCGCAAATGCTTGTCTATAGATGGCGAGCCTAAAGTAACATTTGCATTAAGCGATGAAAAGCCCGTTGCAGTTTATGCTTATTGCAACCTCCACGGACTTTGGAAAAAAGATATATAAAGGAGAAACAGATATGAAATATGTATGTGACCTTTGCGGCTGGGAATATGATGAAGAGCTCGGCTATCCCGAAAACGGAATAGAAGCAGGAACAAAGTTTGAGGACCTTCCTGATGATTTTACCTGCCCTCTCTGCGGAGTTGATAAGGATAATTTCAGCGAAGTTAACGAGTAATAAAAAGCTCCCTGCATAGGGAGCTTTTTTAAAAGGAGCAGAAAATGGAATTAGTATTATTAACAGCCCTCGGAGTCGGCGGAGCAACCGTTATCGGCTCTATTTTAGGATTTGTATTCAAAAAGCTTTCCCATAAGTTTTCCGATATCGTTCTTTCCTTTGCAGCGGGAGTTATGCTCGCCGCCGCCGTATTAGGACTTGTCTTGCCCTCTTTGGAGTATGGCGGAAAATACGGGATATTTATAACAATAGCGGGAATTTTTGTCGGAGCGGTAGCCTTAAATCTTATTGATAAATTAGTTCCCCATCTGCATAGATTGGTAGGCGGTGAAACCGAGCCGCATAGTAATTCTGATTTAAGCAAGGTCTTGCTTTTCGTTGCCGCTATCGCGATACATAATCTTCCTGAGGGTATCGCGGCGGGAGTAGGCTTCGGCTCGGGAAATCCCTCTCAGGCGCTTATAATAGCGGGGGGAATTGCTCTTCAAAATATTCCCGAGGGAATGGTTATAATAGGGCCTATGCTCTCAGCGGGAGTAACCCCTTTAAAAACCTTTGTCTGCGCTATGATAACAGGGCTTGTAGAGGTAATAGGAACTCTTATAGGATATTTCGCCGTAAGCGTTTCTTATGCTATCTTGCCTTTCGCCCTCGCCTTTGCAGGCGGAACAATGCTTTATGTTATAAGCGATGAAATGATTCCCGAAACCCATGCCCACGGCAACCAAAGAGGCGCTACCTATGCCTTGCTTATAGGCTTTTGCGTTATGCTCTTAACCGATGTCCTCTTAGGATAAAATAAATCTCCTTGAGATTTATTTTACTTTTAACTGAAAATTTAGCGTAAAATATATAAAAATTTTCAGTAGAAACCTATAAAAAGCTGCCCGAAAAATTTTCGGGCAGCTTTTTGTCGTTATTCTTCGTCGTCGGGATGCGGCATATCTTTAGGCAAGCCTAAAATGTAGTTTGCAGAAACATTATATAGCTTGCAAAGGGTTATAAGTGTGTCGGGATCTATTTTTGTTTTTTCATTTTCGTATCTTGATATTGAGGCGTGAGTGGTATTTAATATTTTCGCAACCTGTTCAAGTGTCATATTCATTTTCTTTCTTGAAACGCGTAATCTTTTCCCATACATAATAACAATCTCCTCTCAATGTACCATTTTAGCACATTTATACAAAAATTTTTGTACAGATTTAGTACAATTAAGAATTGTGCAAATATTGCACAATCGGTTATAATATATCCATACCAAAAAAGAAAGGAAAATTATTATGCTAAAGGTAAAATTATAAGATATTGATACAATGGAAGACCTTATAGATGAACTCGGAATTTTAACCTATCTCAGAAATTTAGTGCTGGCTGATTCGGAGGGTAATATAAATGCTTCGCGAGAGGAAAGAGATTTACGCGTAGGCTCAGCATACTATCTTTTAGATTTGCAGGAAGAAGCGGTTTCAAATTTTCGGGAGTTATTTCACAAAGAAGATTTCGCAACCAAGGGTTGATATTTATTTTCTCTGACAACACTCGGTTTTTATCGTCATGCTTAACGTTGCCGCGCCGTATCAGCCCACCCCTCACAAAGCGCGCCCCAAAACAAATTCTACCGTTGGTAGAATCAAAGAATAGGCGCGAAGTAGAGTGTGTATCGTAGCGGGGAAATGGACATAAATTACCAACCTTGACAATAGCCAAACTATCCTTTATACTTATGATGGTAGCGGTAATATTCTTTCCAAGGAAATATATCCATATACCGTAGGCGCAGTTTCGGGAACACCTGAGACCATAACCTACTCTTATGGCAATTCCTCTTGGAAAGATTTGCTTACAGCATATAACGGTGAAACCATTACATATGATGCTATAGGCAATCCCCTTTCATATCGTAGTGGAATGACATTCGGCTGGGAAGGCGGAAGAAAGTTAACATCGTTCTCTACACCCAATGCTGCAGGAAACTATGTATATAACGCTGACGGTATCCGAGTTTACAAGGAAGTAAACGGCAATACTACTGAATACTACCTTAACGGAACTCAGATACAAACCGAGATTACCAATTTCGGCGGTGTAACAAGAAGAGTAGATTACATTTATGATGAAAACGGCTCTATCTACGGCTTTGTTGTAGATAATACCGCTAAGTATTACTATACAAAGAACTTACAGGGCGACATAATAGGAATTCTCGATGCTTCGGGAACAACTATAGTCGAATATTCCTATGATGCTTGGGGCAAAGCGACTGTTTCTTATCCTAATGCCGATAGTTTAACAAAAGCTCAGAAACAGGCAAACTATTTCCTCGGCTCCAATAACCCGTTCAGATATCGCGGTTATTACTTTGATAACGAAACAGGCTTCTATTACCTCAACAGCCGTTATTATGACCCTGAGGTTGGTAGGTTTATCAATGCGGATATAGTAATGGATACTGAGTCTGTTTTCGGCTTTAATCTTTTTTCGTATTGCGAAAACAATCCTATCACATATATAGATGATATGGGATATGGGAGAACATATGTTATTTACTATAACGATCCGAAAAAAGGTTTTAAAACCCAAGCCTATAATTCGCCATATTATAATAAATGTAGCAGAAATGTTTCTTTAATTGGTGTAACAAGTATAAATGATTTTATTACGGCTTGGAATAATATAGAAGGATCTGTTGATTATATTTATTTATATTTACACGGAGGAAGAGGAACGCTTTATTTTAAAGGAGAAACTCTTGGGTTTTCTGGCGAACAAAGCTTCAGTAAGTTAAAGCAAAAAAAAGTAAATTTAGCTGTATATTTGTTTAGCTGTCATGGAGGAAACGGATCCGAAGGAAATAATGTTGCATGGATGCTTGCAAAACGAACGGGATCCAAAGTATATGCGTGTACGGGCAGTGTTTCGTATTCGAAGGTTTTTGGTAAATATTATGCTCGAAAAGCTTTTGATTTTGGAATTATAAAAACTTTTTACTATCAAAGAAAATATATTTGGTGGGGATCAACAGTTGCAAAAACAGCACCGGGTCAATGGTGATTGTTGAAAAGAGGATTTTATGAAGTGCGAAAAAATTATGTTGTTGAGTATTATTGGTATGCTAACAATGATTGTTGGCAGTATATGTTTATTCAAGTTAAATAGAACAGACATGAGCTTTGTAAAATCTGGAGAAGTAGTCTTTAAAAATGATACTTTAAATATTTCTGCTCCACTTTCTGAATCAGATTTATTTGAAATAATTAATATTCTAGACGGGAAGATGCTTTATAAAGATAATCCATCGTGTTCTTTTAATAATAATATTGCAATTAAATTTAATAGCGGTACACAAATTTTCTGTAT
>JAGBHD010000063.1 GCA_018110785.1 Oscillospiraceae bacterium | reverse complement strand
CCGACCATTTCTGTCGCTTCCATTCGTGTCCGTCAGGATTTACGAAAACCTTACCGCCCAATTTGTGAATTTCCCTTTTCACCCAAGAAGCAAAGGGACCGATTCTACAAGCGAGAATATAGAGAATAGGGTTCTCTATCTTGTTTTCTTTAATGTAATCTATGCAGTATTTAATAGCAGCTATATCATAATATATCGCAACGGCAGAACCTATCTCAGGCACCCTGATTTTAAAACAATGAGCATTATGATAGATAAACTCATTATCGTTTATCTTCCTAGCGCCGACAAGTTTGCTTTCATCCATATAACCGTCGCCGTTTGCTTTACAAGCTATATGATATTTTATTTTATCATTACTTTGGTGATATTCGGTAAGCTTATTAACAAAGGTTTCATATCCCCCGTAAGCGCCAAGCGATTTCGCACCAACAATAAAAACGTGTTGTATCAAGACTATACCCCTTTTTAAATTAAATCTTCTCGTCCTGCCTTTTCAAGACTCTCAACTACAGTTTTAACCTTCTGAGCCTCATCTTTTTTACAAATGAGCAAAGCATCGTCAGTATCAACAATAACTAAATTTTCTACACCCACCGTAGCAATTACTCGTTTTTTGCCGTAAATAACATTATCTTTCGAATCAACGATTATGCTATCGCCAACAACAATATTTCCGTTTTCATCCTCATCATAAAGAACATCAAATGTATCCCATGTTCCTATATCATTCCAACCAAAATCACCATATACAACAGAAACATCGCCCGCCGCTGCGGCAGGTTCCATAATCGCAAAATCGACTGAAATTTCACGTATTTGAGGATAAACCTCATTTATAACAGCATCTTCTTCAGGCGTTCCTATAGCATCATATATTTTTAAAAGATCAGAATATATATCAGGCGCAAATTCCTTGTATTTTTCTAAAATTGTGCTTGCCCGCCAAACAAACATACCGCTATTCCAAACATAGTTACCATCTTTAATATATTGTTCAGCTATTTCTTTTTCCGGCTTTTCTTTAAATTCTAAAACAGGTTTGGCCTTTTCGGGTTCATTTTTATTAAATTTAATATATCCATATCCTGTTGCGGGATAAGTTGGCGTTATACCTATAGTAACAAGTTTATCTTGCTTGTCGGCAGAGGAAACTGCATAAGAAACAGTTCTTGTAAAGGCAGTGTTATCTTTGATATAAGCATCTGAGGGAGTAATTATCATAATTCCATCGCCTTGCTGTTTTAATATCTTTACTGCAGCAAGACCAATACAAGGAGCTGTAGAACGAGCAGCAGGCTCAACAATAAAGCCACTTTCCTTAACCTTATCTCTTGTTACCTTTGTGATTAAAGGTTTCTGAGTAGCACTTGTAACAATATATATATTTGACATATCAACAGTATAGTGCAGGCGCTCTATGGCTTCATTAACCATAAAATCCTTACCTGTTAAATTTAAAAGTTGTTTAGGTCTGTCTTTACGAGAAAGAGGCCAGAACCTAGAACCACTTCCACCTGCCATTATAATACCATACTTGTTCATAAATACCTCTCCATAAATCAATCAGAAGGTAAATGTATCCTTTAAACAATCCCATTTCTGGTCTTTTTCGCTTAAATTAAGCGGCGTTCCGTCTGAAAGGGTGTAACCCTCCGCTGAAGCAGTTCCTTTATATTCTCCAATAACCTCGGGCCATTCTATGCCGATTTCGGGGTCGTTCCACCGAAGACCCCCTTCATCACCGGGATGATAAAAATCGGTTACCTTATAGCAAAATTCCGCTTCATCGCTCAAAACCAAAAAGCCGTGAGCAAATCCTTCGGAAATATAAAACTGCTTTTTGTTTTCTTCGGTAAGTTCAACACCATACCATTTTCCATAGGTTTCGCTGTTCTTTCTCAAATCAACCGCAACATCGAAAACAGAACCTTTAATAACTCGAACTAATTTTCCCTGAGGAAATTCCTTCTGAAAATGGAGGCCGCGGAGAACGCCCTTTTTTGACATGCTTTGATTATCCTGAACAAATACCATATTGAGTCCCGCTTCACTCATATCTCTCTGGCTATATGTCTCCATAAAATAGCCTCTGTTATCGCCATGAACTGCGGGTTCTATGATAAAAAGTCCGTCTATTGGTGTTTTACTAACCTTAATCTGTCCCATTTTTTAAACCTCTTATATATCAGTTAATTCATCTAAATATCTTTTTAAAGCGTCGCGCCAGTCGGGTAAAGGTTTAAATCCCTTTTCTACAAGTTTCTTTTTGCTAAGTCGGCTGTTGAAAGGTCTTTTTGCCTTTGAAACGCCGTATTCCTCAGTTGTCACAGGCAATACCTTAGTATCATATCCCGCTATTTTAAATATCTCTTTAGCAAAATCAAACCAGGAAATAAATCCACCCTCGCCCGTTGCGTGATATGCACCGTATTTTTCGGTTTCAATCATATCAACTAAAAGACGTGATAAATCCAAGGTATAGGTAGGTGTTCCTATCTGGTCGCAAACAACACGAACTGTATCATATTTTTTACCGACATTCAGCATAGTTTTAACAAAGTTTTTTCCGTTCTTTCCGAAAACCCAAGCTATGCGAACAATAAAATATTTATCCAAGTTTTCTCGAACTGCATTCTCGCCCATAAGCTTGCTT
>JAGBHD010000007.1 GCA_018110785.1 Oscillospiraceae bacterium | reverse complement strand
GATATTTTCTGTTTTTATGGTAAGCCCTGCCGCTAATTTATGCCCTCCGAAGCGAACTAAATATTTCTTGCATTCTTTTAATGCTTCAAAAAGCGAGAAATCTCCGAAGCTTCTTCCGCTTCCTATAGCCTCATCGGCTTCTTCGGAAAAAACAATAGCAGGCCGCTCATAAAGCTCGCTTATCTTCGCCGCAACAATTCCTAAAACGCCTTGATGCCAATTTTCTTTAGAAACGATTATAACAGGATATTTTAAAAGGTTTTCCCTTTCTATAATCTCTGCCGCCTCCTTTAATATCTCAGTCTCTATCTCCTGACGGCGGTGGTTATCGAGATTAACGGCTTCAGCGAGATAAGCCGCTTGCTCTTCATCTTCCGATAGAAGAAGACGCAAAGCTTTTTCGGCATCACCCATTCTTCCCGATGCATTAATTTTAGGAACTATTCCAAAAGAAATTGCTGCTGAATCAATTTCTCTGCCCGATTCGGAAAGCAGAGCGGCAATACCCGCATTCGAGCCATACTTTATGCTCTCTGCTCCTCTTCTTAAAAACAAACGGTTTATACCTTTCATAGGAACAACATCAGCCGTTGTTCCTATAGCAACTAAATCGCTATAGTATTCTAAAGCCGTTTCTATATCTCCCTCGTTTGCCGCAACTAACATAAATGCAACTCCGACACCCGAAAGCTCCTTAAATTCAGGACAATCTTGCCTTTGCGGATTTATAACGGCGACTGCCGAAGGCATTTCGCCCGACAGCTTATGATGGTCGGTTATAACTGTATCTATGCCTAATGTTTTAGCATATTCTACCTCTTCTGTAGCAGAAATTCCGTTATCCACCGTTACAATAAGGGTAACCCCTTCCGAAAAAAGGCGGTCTATAGCGGCATTGTTCATTCCATAGCCTTCCGATAATCGGTTTGGAATATAATATGTAACATCGGCGCCCATTCCCTCTAAATAGGTATAAAGCACCGCCGTTGCCGTTACACCGTCAGCATCATAATCTCCATATACAGCGATTTTTTCTCCGCGATCGATAGCATCGTTTATTCTCATAAGTCCCTTTTCCATATCAGGAATTATAAAGGGATCATAATCGGTTTTTTTAGGTCCGCAAAATTCAGAAATTTCCTCTTCGGAAGAAAGGCCGAGAGAAACTAAAGCCTTCGCCAAAAGCGAGGACACCGAGAAATCTCTCTTTATCTTCTCTACTGCCCCGCTTTCTATCGGAGCATATTCCCATTTCTTCACTAAAAAACCTTCTTTTTTATTTAACGCTGTATCTTTCTATAATAGCTTTGGCTGTTTTAATTCCGTCAACCGCGGCGCTCATAATTCCGCCGGCATATCCCGCGCCCTCGCCGCAGGGGTAAAGCCCCTTTGTGTTTTTAGATTCTCTGTTTTCCTCTCTTATAATTCTCAAAGGAGAAGATGTTCTTGTTTCCGCAGCGGTTAAAACAGCTCCGAAATCAGAAAATCCTTTTATCTTTCTATCAAAATTCAAAATACCTTTAGATAGCATAAGGCTTATCTCTTCAGGAAAAATCTCCTTTAGATTAGCTTCTTTAACCCCTCTAGAGTAGCTCGGGGTTACCGTAATCGGGCTTTTATGTCCTAAAAAGCTTCCTACCGATTGGATAGGAGCTGTATAGTCCTTGCCTCCGAGCAAAAATGCTTTAGCTTCGAGCTTTCTCTGAAAATGAATACCGCTCATTAAATCGTTTCCGAAATCTTTAGCGTCAACCGATACAACTAAAGCGCTGTTTGCATTCTCCCCATCTCGCGCCGCATAGCTCATTCCGTTTATACAAAGATGGCCTTCTTCGCTTGAAGCGGGAACAACTACCCCTCCGGGACACATACAAAAGGTATATACCGCGCGGGAGTTTTCTCTTAAAGAAAGCTGATATTCGGCATTTCCGAAAAGCCCTTTATCATAGCCCTCGCCGAACATAGCTCGGTTTATATTTTCCCCTTTATGCTCTATCCTGAGCCCTACCGAAAAGGGCTTTTGTTCCATTGCTACCCCTTTGGCTTTCAGCATTTCGAAGGTATCTCTTGCGCTATGCCCTGCGGCTAAAATAAGAACATCACAGGGAATTTCTCCCTTGTCGGTTATCAAAGAAGTAATTTTACCCTCTTTTAAATTTATCTCCTTTAAAGCCGTTTCAAAAAGAACCTCTCCGCCGAGTGAAATTACCCTTTCGCGAAGATTTTTAACAACTATTCTTAGTTTGTCCGTTCCTATATGGGGCTTTGCATCATATAATATCTTTTCCTCTGCGCCAAACTCATAAAATCTTTTTAATACAAGTCTGCAAAGAGGATCGTTTATTCTCGTAGTAAGCTTTCCATCGGAAAAGGTTCCTGCTCCGCCCTCGCCGAACTGAACATTAGTCTTCCTAGAAAAAGCCCCGCCGTCAAAAAAGCTTTCGCAAACGGCGGTTCTTTTCTCAATATCGGCTCCGCGTTCTAAAACTATCGGGCGGTATCCGTTTTGTGCTAATGTTAGAGCGGCAAACATTCCCGCCGGTCCGAAGCCAACTATAACGGGGCGAGATTTTAAAGGTTCATCGCCCGACTTTATCTCCTCCTCCCCCTCGGCAACGAGGGAAATATGAGGAGAGCTTTTTGCTATTTTTTGTTCATTTTCTTTATTTAAAAGCTCTAATATAACCGAAAAAACCAAAGAAAGCTTTTTATGTCTGGCATCGGTAGATATTTTATAAATTTCAGCATATTTTGCCGCGTTTTTAGAAATACCTATCGTTTTAAATGCGGCTGATACCGCCTTTTCTTTGGATTCAGCTCTTATATTTGATATAATAATTGCCATCTTATTTCTCTCTGACCGAAATATTAGCGGTATAATCTCCCGTTGCAAAAATCTCATTTGAGGAGGTTATAGTTATTTTAACAGGAACAGTCTGTGTTCCAACCGTTACCTCTCCGAGAGAACTGATATCAACCTCGGCAACTATATCGTCTGAGGTAAGCTTTGTTAAAAGCTCCTGACGGCCGATAACATTTATCCTGGTTATTCTCTTTGTTAAAACTGTAATATCATACTTTGCCGATGCTCCTACAACATTTATATTCTGTGTTGAGAAAATCTTCTGTATAAATCCATCGAAATCAAAGCTTACATTTATCGATTCTATCTCTTCGAGATTCATAATTCCCGTAGGCAATGTAACCGCGATTTCCATATTTCCGCCTAAGGTAAGCTCGGTAATATCAATATATCCGATATTTATTTCGGTTAAATCGTCAACAGAAGCGGCAGGCCCTGCTATTTTTATCTTATCTTGACTTAATGTATAAGATAGGGTATTTACATCAAAGCCCGCAGGAACATTTGTAAAAGAAAATTTAACGCCAACCTCTTTTTCCTTTAAAACCGAAACTGTTACTTCCGCTTCGCTTATATCCGCCGATACATTTTTAAGGTTTAAAACAGCGCCCTCTGCATTTCTGAATTCCAAAGGAACGGTATGGCTCTTGGTTTCGGTAAGCTCTGCATTGATATTAACCTTAGCGGCACATGTGCTTACCGCATCTATTTCGCTTTCAGCTCCCGTTAAGGTTACCTCTGTTCTTGCTAAAATCGGAGTTTGCAAAACAAAGCCCTCGGCAACAGTTGCCCCTACAAGCTCAGGGGTTATTTCAAATTTTCTCGATATAATTCTATCGAGCATAACTTCTACGGTATTAACAGAATATGAGGATATATTATACTCTGTTGTTGCATTTGCGGGTGCAACGTTTAGAGAAAGACTATAATTACCGGCTGCAGTAATGTTTGCATAATCAACCCTTGCGGAAAAATCCTCTTTCGAGAGCACACCTACAACAGAACGGCTTCCGTAAACTACGATATCAACAGTTTCGGCAGATTTTGTTATAACCGAAAGCTCGCTTTCAAAATTACCGGTTGAAAACTCTATAGGAACATTTCTTATAACAGCATATCCTTCGGTATTTACCGTTAATGCAACGAAGCACCAAAGGCCGAAAGCGATGATAACCGAAAGAACTGCTAAAAACTTATTGTTTCCCATAAGTCCGGAGATTTTATTTCTTATCTTTAGAAAACGCTTCATTTCCGCATCATCCTTTTTATAATCGATTTTTTCTCCGCCTTTTGTTCCTCATCTGACGGTAATACCTCTTTTTTTAGATAATCAAAAAGCGCGGCTTTCGTATAGTTTCTGGTAAGATATCCGTTGCAGGCGGTTGAAATAACGCCCGTTTCCTCTGAAACTATAACAACTATCGCATCGGAGCTTTCGCTCATTCCTATTGCAGCGCGATGGCGAGAACCTAAGCTTTTCGGTATGTGATCGGAATGTACGGGGAGGGGCAAAAAACAGCCTGCCGCATGGGCTTTTGCATCTCTTATTATAACGGCGCCATCGTGCAGCGGGGAGCCTTCATAAAAGATCGTTCCCAAAAGCTCGGGCGATATCTTGGCATTTATAACCGTTCCTCCCTTTTCAATCTCAACCCCTAATCGGGATTTTCTTTCTATAACTATTAATGCGCCCGTTCTGCTTAAAGAAAGCGATGAAACAGCGTCGCAAAGGGTTACAAGAGCTTCTTCCCATTCTTTGTAATCCTCTTCGCTGATATTATTAAGCGAGAAAATTCGCTTAAACGGAGTTATAGAGCCTGTTCCCATCTTTTCCAAAAATCTGCGAAGCTCGGGCTGAAAAACAACCAATAACGCTACCGCGCCTAAATCAAAAACAACCTTCAATATGTAGGTTACGGTATTAAGGCCTACCAATGCCGCTACAGCATAGGCTAAAAGCAAGAAAATGATACCCTTTACAAGCTGCAAGGCTCTTATCTCTTTGATAAGCTTTATTCCGTAATAAACGAAAACCGCAACCAGTGCAATATCAATAAGATCAACCACTATGTTTCCCGTATTGATAAGGCTTAAAAATGTTTCCTTAACGATATAGAAAAACTGTCCCATACTCTTCATTCCTATCCTTTAGTTTTTCACTAATGATTTCCCACTTTTTATTTTACCATAAATTAAATTTTATTCAACACTTTTTTAAGCCTATATATAAATTCTTCTGCCTCTTTTTTGGTGTTATTCCTCGAAAGGCTTATTCTTATAGTTCCGATACCCGCCGTACCGAAATGCTTATGCGATAAATAGGCGCAATGAAAACCCGTTCTTACTGCCACATTTTCCTCCGCGAGCATCTCTCCTACAAAACTGCTGTCCTTTCCTTTTATGTTAAAAGATAAAAGGGGCATCTGCCGATAATTTTCAGGAAAAGGCGTATAAATCTCTGACGGCAATAAGCTTATTTCTTTATATAAAAATCTAATAAGCTCCATCTCCTTTAAATATGCCGCTTCGCGGTTTTTATATGAAAACTTAAGTCCCTCTCTGAGCCCCGCGATTCCGGGCAGATTTATGGTCCCCGCTTCATATCGGTCAGGTGAAATTTCGGGCGGTGTTAAAAGAGAGGAGTAGCTTCCTGTTCCACCCTCTAAAATTGTTTCCAATAAAAGACCTTTTCTTAGAATCATCATTCCCGTTCCCATAGGGCCAAATAATCCCTTATGTCCGGGCATACATAAAATATCGGCGTTGTATTTTTCTATCGTTATAGGCAAATTTCCCGCAGTCTGCGCGCAGTCTACTATAAAATAAATTCCCCTCTCCTTCGCTAATTTCCCGACCTTTGCTACGGGTAAAACAGTTCCAAATGCATTAGATGCGTTAGTCATAACAATAAGTCGGGTATTTCTGCGAAGACTTGAAAAAAACGAGTTTATTGTTTGCTCATTGCTTTCTCCCGTTTTTATAACGGAATATTCGCATAACCCCTGCATCTTTAGCTTTTCTATCGGCCTTAATACCGAATTATGCTCTAAATCGGTAGTTATAATATGTATCGGTTTTCTTTTTTCCTTTAAAACTATTCCTTTTATTGCTAAATTTAGCGCTTCGGTGCAGTTTTTAGTAAAAACTATATTTTCGGGTTCTGCTCCAAACTGCCTTGCCGCTTCTTCTCTCGCCGAAAAAACCGTATCTCCCGAAGCCGCCGCCAAATTATAGCTTCCTCTGCCTACATTAACTCCCATTTTCATCGCATTATTAACCGCCGCTATAACGCTTTCTGGCTTAGGGTAGGTCGTTGCCGCATTGTCAAAATAAATCATAGCTCACCTCATAAAATTTAAGAGGGCTATATTAGCCCTCTTTTCAATATTTTCCTTTAACCGTTATTCCGGCTTTTTTCAAAAGCATTAAAGCAAAATCCGAATCGGTCGTTCTGATGCTGTAGCTGCAGCTGTGGCGGCTGTATTTTTCGGGAGTTTTAACGATAGATACCGTCATGCCGCCTCTTTCCAAAACCTTTTTTGCCTTTTGAGCCGAAGTTGCGGAACCGAAAATTAAATGACGCATTACCACTGCCTATCATCCTTAAAAACTTCTTTTGGGAATTTACTTTCCCATTTTCATTATATGCCGATAAAATCGGTTTGACTTAAAACTTTTTTTCTGCTATAATTTTTTTGTTTGGAGGCGAAAGAAATGAGCGAAGAAATTTTCGGCGGTGATATTGAGCCGGGTGGGCTTAAAAACCCCCTTGAAATCAAGCTTTTGATTTCCTATCTTTTATCAATTTCTAAAGAAAAAATATCAGACGAGCTGCTTCGGAAAGCTATTTTGTCCGAGGGGCTTGTTAATTATTTCGATTTATCTCAGGCGATGGTAGAAATGAAAAACAGCGGCCAGATAATTGAAAAAACCGAAAACGGAGAAACCCTTATTTCTCTGTCAAGGGAAAATGAAAACAGCAGCGCTCAGTTTTATAAATTAGTTCCTCTGTCGGTTAGGGAAAAATGCGGCAAAGCCTTTCTTAAAATCCTCGCCCGCTATAAAAGCGAAAAGGAAAACAGCGCCGAAATAGTAAAGGTCGAGGGCGGATATAAGGTTAATATGGCGGTTAAAGACCGAAACGAAGACTTATTAACCCTTTCTCTTTTAGTTCCCGACGAAAATACCGCAAATCAGGTAAGAGAGTTATTTTTGGAAAACACCTCTTATTTTTATAGCAAGGTTATAGAATTTCTATCAAGAAAATCCGATGAATAAATGATAAGAGCCAACGGTTTTTTCGTTGGCTCTTTTTTTAGTTTTTCCATTCTACATTTCCCGTTAAGAAAACTGTTTTATCTTTCGAAACAGAAAGCATTCCGCCGCCCGTTCGTCCCTCTTTTTCTTCCCCATCCGAAAGCTCGATTTTGAAACTGCAAGGCTTTACCGAAGAAACAAAAGGAATATGTCCCGCTAAAACAGCAAGTTCCCCCTCGCTTCCTCTAAGGCGAATACTTATAACTTCCTCAGAGAACAAATCACCCTCAGGAGAGGATATTTTCAATAAAAAGGTTTTCATCTTGCCACCTTCAAAGCCTTTTCTACGGCTTCGTCAATCGTTCCTACGAATAAAAATGCGGATTCGGGAAGATCATCGTGTTTTCCTTCTATTATCTCTTTAAAGCCTCTTATTGTTTCTGATAAAGGAACATATTTTCCCTTAATTCCTGTAAATTTTTCGGAAACATCAAAGGGTTGAGATAAGAACCTTTGAATTTTTCTCGCCCTTCCTACAAGCAGCTTATCTTCATCGGAAAGCTCATCCATGCCCATTATAGCGATAATATCCATAAGCTCTGTGTATCTTTGGAGAATTCTCTGAACCTCTTTGGCAACGCTGTAATGCTCTTCGCCTAAAATCTCAGGAGAGAGAATTCGGCTGGTCGATTCCAACGGGTCAACTGCAGGATATATACCCTGAGAAGCAATATTTCTCGATAAAACAGTTGTTGCGTCAAGATGAGCAAAGGTTGTTGCAGGGGCAGGGTCGGTTAAGTCGTCGGCAGGAACATAAACCGCCTGAATAGATGTTATAGACCCATTTTTAGTTGAGGTTATTCTTTCCTGCAAGGTTCCCATTTCGTTAGCAAGGGTTGGCTGATAACCAACCGCGCTGGGCATACGGCCTAAAAGGGCTGAAACCTCGCTTCCTGCCTGAGTAAATCGGAAAATATTATCTATAAATAAAAGAACGTCTTGGTTTTCTTGATCTCGGAAATATTCCGCCATTGTAAGTCCCGATAGCGCAACCCTCATTCTTGCTCCGGGCGGCTCATTCATCTGCCCGTAAACCAGGGTTGTATTGGAAAGAACTCCCGATTCTTTCATTTCGTTATAAAGGTCGTTACCCTCTCGGGTACGCTCTCCAACACCTGTAAAAACAGATAATCCGCCATGCTGCTTGGCAATATTATTGATAAGCTCCATTATCAATACGGTTTTTCCAACACCCGCTCCGCCAAAGAGTCCTATTTTACCGCCTTTTGAATAGGGGCATATAAGGTCGATAACCTTAATACCTGTTTCAAGAATTTCGGTAGAGGTTGAAAGGTCGCTATAGCTTGGAGCCGCTCTGTGGATATCCCATCTCTCCGCTTTTTCTTCAAAGGGCTTATTATCAACCGTATCGCCTAAAACATTAAAAATTCTGCCAAGGGTTTCTCTTCCTACAGGAACGCTTATAGGCGCGCCGGTGTCTATAACGGGCGTTCCTCTTTTTAATCCATCTGTAGAGGACATAGCTATACAACGAACAACATTATCGCCTATATGCTGAGCCACCTCTACAACCAAGGTTTTTTCGCCGTTTTTCATTTTAAGGGCATTATATATTGAAGGCAAAAAGCCTTCTTCGAAGCAAACGTCTACAACAGGCCCCATAACCTGAGAAACGCTTCCCTTTGCATTATTAGACATTTGTTTTTCTCCTTTCACCTATCTATGCCTCGCTTCCGGCAACAATTTCGGTGATTTCCTGAGTTATTGCGCCCTGTCGAGCGCGATTATACTGAAGACCTAAGTCATCTAACATTTCTTTTGCATTCTTTCCTGCGCTATCCATGGCAACCCGTCTTGCGGCAACCTCACAAGCAAAGCTCTCTTTAACAGAGGAAATTATTATTCCTGCTATATATTCGGGTATAACAGCATTTAAAACGGTTATTTCATCAGGCTCGAAAATAGCGCTTGAAGATGCTTTTTTCTCGCTTTTTTGAAGAGGTAAAATCCATTTAACATAAGCATCTTGCGACATAAGCGAATTATACTTTGTTGCAACTATGCCAAACCTATCGAATTCTCCATTCAAAAATCCCCGACAAATATCCTCTGCCATTTCTTTGGCAAGTGAATATGAGAATTTTTCGGCATATAAAAGCTCTCCCGAAAATCTCTCGCAGGCCCTTTTGCCTATAGGAATAACCATAGCATCAGGAAAATTTCTCATTAGCCTGAAAACATTAGCGTTATAACCGCCCGCAAGCCCTCTGTCTCCCGCGATAACAACAAGGCAGATTTTGCCTCCCTCTCTCTCTTTCATATAAGGACTTTTTCGACATTCCTCATAAGAAGAAAGTTCATCTACGGTTTCTATAAGAGCCGAAGAGTATTCCTGACCTTTTAACATAGCCTCGGTAGCCTTTCGGATTTTCGAGGAGGCAACCAACCCCATCGCCTTTGTAAGATGAAGGGTTGAATTAACGCTTTTTATTCGGGTGCGTAATTGTTTTATATCAGCGCCCATAGCTTCACCTCTTCATTTCGTTCAAGGCCGTTTTTAGCTCTTCTATATCATTTTCATCCCAAGAACCCGCTTCAATTCGTTTTAAGAAATCTCCGTGTTTATTTTCAAGCAGTTCATAAAGATTTCTCTCATATTCTTTAACCCTATTTACGGGTATCTCGTTTAAATATCCGTTAATTACAGCATAAACTATCGCAACCTGACAGCCTACTCTGACAGGAGAATTTCTTCCCTGTTTTAAAACCTCAACTATTCTTTCTCCCAAAGCCAATCTCGATTTGGTATCTGCATCAAGATCGCTTCCAAACTGAGCAAATGCCTGAAGCTCTCTATATTGGGAATAAAGAAGCTTTAGCTCTCCCGAAACCTTTTTCATAGCTTTAAGCTGAGCAGAGCCGCCTACTCGGCTAACCGAAATACCGGGGTTTATCGCAGGCATAACGCCCGAATGGAAAAGCTCGGTTTCCAAGAATATCTGACCATCTGTTATAGATATTACATTTGTAGGTATATATGCCGAAACATCACCTGCCTGAGTTTCGATTAAGGGCAGAGCTGTTATCGAGCCGCCGCCGTATTCGGGCGCAACGCATGCCGCGCGCTCTAAAAGGCGGGAATGAAGATAGAATACATCTCCCGGATAAGCCTCTCTTCCGGGTGGGCGGCGAATAAGCAGAGATAAAGCACGGTAAGCTACCGCGTGTTTAGACAAATCATCATAAATTATTAAAACATCCTTGCCTTGCTCTCTGAAATATTCCGCCATAGCGCAGCCCGAATACGGGGCAACATATTGAAGCGGTGCCGATTCAGAAGCAGATGCGGAAACAATTATCGTATATTCCATCGCTCCCGCTTTTGTAAGCTCGTTTGCAAGCTGAACTACCGAGCTGTTTTTCTGACCTATTGCAACATAGATGCAGATAACATCGGTATTTTTCTGATTGATTATTGTATCTATAGCTATTTCGGTTTTGCCCGTCTGTCTGTCGCCTATAATAAGCTCTCTCTGTCCTCTGCCTATAGGAATCATGCTATCTATTGCTTTAATTCCCGTTTGAAGCGGAACAGAAACGCTCTTTCTTTCAATTATTCCGGGGGCTTCCGATTCAATAGGTCTGCTTTTATCGGTTACAACAGGGCCTTTCCCGTCAATAGGCTCTCCTAATGCGTTAACAACCCTTCCTAAAAGCGCCTCTCCTACAGGAACAGATAAAACCTTTCCCGTTCTCTTAACGGTTGTTCCCTCGCGAATACCGTTTTTATCTGATAAAAGCGCAACTGAAACGGTTTCGGTTTCTAAGTTTTGCGCCATACCGAAGCTTCCGTCTTCAAATTCCAAAAGCTCGCTTGCCATACATTCTCTGAGCCCGTAAACCCTTGCAATTCCGTCACCAACGAGAATAACCGTTCCGGTTTCTTTCATTTCTATTTTCGATTTATAATTTTTTATTTGTTCTTTAATTACACTGCTTATTTCTTCAGGTCTGGCATTCATTCATTCATCACTCCCTTTATTTCATCTAAGCGATATTTTAAACTGCCGTCTAAAACCTTGCCGTCAAGCTCTATAATAATACCGCCGATAAGAGATTTATCTATTTCATATTCAGCATTAACCTTACCCTTAGATATCTTCTCAAGCTTATCTAAAAGCTTCTTTTTTTCTTCATATGTTAATTCTATCGCGCTTATTATTTTAGCATTTGAAATATGCTCGGAAGCATCAAACAAAGCTTTATATTCAGCCATAGAATCTTCGAAAACCGATATTCTTCCCTTTTCGCAAAGAAGCTGCAAGAAGGAAAGCACCTTTTCAGGAACAAAGCCGCCTAAAGCCGAGGATAGCACCGAAAGTCTTTCTTTAAGAGAAATACTCGGCGAGGATAAAAGCTCTTTGTATTCGGGGTTTTCTGAAAAAACTGCATTTGCCAATTCAAGGGCTTCCCAATATTCCTCTTTTTTATTTTCCTCTAAGGAAAGCATAAAAAGCGCTGTCGCGTATTCTTTAGCGATTTCAGTCATTGTTATCACCTATTTCTTCAATGAAAGAATCTATTAAAGCTCTGTGGTCTTCAGTGTTGATTTCCCTTTCGAGCATTTTTTCAGCAAGTTTACCCGAAACATCAACAATCTCTCTCTTTATGCCATCGGCAGCCTTTTTCCTCTCAAGCTCGGCTTCGTTTTTCGCCATTCTTATAATGCCGTCAGCCTTTTCTTTCGCTTCTAAAACAAGAATATCGCCGCGATATTTTGCCTGCTCGGTTGCATTTTTCAAAATATCATCAGCTGCCTTTGAGGCGCCCGAAAGCTTTTCTTCCCATTCTTTCTTGCTTTCCAAGGCAGTGTCTTCAGCCTCTTTTGCTAAATTATATCTATCATTTATTTCATTTTCGCGCTTTTCCATAATTTTTTTAACGGGCTTAAATAAAAACCTTTTTATAATAAGGAAAAGCAAAACAAGATTTATAAGAGAAATCAAAATCTGCCATATATTAACAGAAATGACATCTAAAGTTTGCATAGCCTATATCTCCCTATATTAGCCAATAGCATTCATAAGAACATTAACAAGTATATTAGGAGCAACGAATATAAGCAAAATAGCAATAACAAGGGCATAAAGACCTGTTGTTTCTGCAACAGCGCAGCCCATAAGCATTGTGCTTGTTACAGCGCCTTTGCTCTCAGGCTGACGGCCTATAGCTTCGCAAGCCTTTGCAACTGCGTTTCCTTCACCGATGCCGGGGCCAATACCCGCAATCATAGCGCAACCTGCGCCAAGAGCGCATCCACCGAGAATAATACCAATAGCAAGTTCTAACATTTTAAATTACCTCCAAAATTATGATTTTTTTAATTTTCTTTTTTGTTTTTTTGCAAAATAATCTTCCATCGGAAATGCTCCCGAAACATACATCATGGTTAACATCGCGAAAATATATGCCTGCAAGCAACCGCTAAACACATCAAAATATATTGAAAGAATAGCAGGAAGACCTATTTGAAATAAGGGAAACTCTCCTAAAAATCCGGGCAACCACCCTAAAATTATAGAAGATAATCCCTGCAAACCCGTTGCAACAAGAACCGATATTACAGATCCCGAAAGAACATTTCCGTAATGACGAAACGCCATAGAAATCGGGGTTGCAACCTCGCTTATAATATTAAGCGGAGTTAAAAATGCAACCGGCTCCGCAAAGCTCTTTAAATATCCTATAGGACCGCATTTGAATTTATAATAGGTTATAAGAATAAATACTAAAATCGCCCAACCCGCAACAATATTTATATCGGAGGTTGGCGGATATAATCCGAATAACGATAAAAGGCTCGAAAAACCCGAAAGGCCTAAAATAGCAACAATAAAGGAAGAAAATCCAATAAAATATTCTCCCATACTGTCCTTTACCATGTTCTCGACCTTTTCAACTATCCATTCAGCTATATGCTGTCGGCGGCTTATATTTTTCGTTCTTAACCCATGAGTTAAAAATAAAACCAATCCCAATATCGAAATTATAACAAGCCATGAATTTATCTGAGCTTCAGTAATAAGAAGATCCTGAATAGGCATCGGGATTTTAAAAAATATCTGCGCTCCCGATACATTTATCCCATTACTTGGCGGCTTGGTCAAAACCTTTAAAACTATTCCGCAAATAATCGGCAGAATTATCATAGCCATATAAATAATATCTACCGCTAAAAATATGCGGTTTCTTTTTTTCATTAGATTATCCACTCCTTCCTAAGCTTTATTTTTATCAACCAACGGTTTTATCGCGATAGCTATTCTGGGAAAAAACAGCGGAACTATAACCGAAACAGTATTAAAGCATTTTAAAACTATTCCTATAACGGTTATTACAAGAATAAAGAGGTTTCTATAGGTCGATGAAACCTTCATAGCTGTTTTTGCATCCTTTTCCTCTTTTTTTACCGCATTTTGTATAGTTATGCCCATAAGAAGAAAATTAACAACCGCCGCAAAAAAGCTTAAAAGATTTCCGAGCAAAACGGTATAATCCCATTTCCCTATTATAAGAAAAACAGACTGTAAACAAAGGCTAAATATTAGCGCAAAAAAGGCTATATATTTAGTTTCTTTTAAAACAACCGAATCTATTTTCTTCATAAAATTCTCCTGAAAAACATAAAGGAGCCGCTCCCCCTCAGACAGCTGGCTCCTTTTTTATTAACACTTCTATTTTATCACTTTACCAAAATTTTGTCAATTGAATGATAAAAACTTACTTTATTTCAAATTCTCCGAAAATCAGCTTATCCGAACTTCCAATTCCGCCTATCTCTTTACTCATAGATATAAGTCTTTACTGCTTCCTTCCATTTATTATAGGCAAAAGGTCCGCAATGAATTCCGTCGCTCGTTATATCGCTTTTTAGATAACCTGTTTCATCGGTAAGCTCGTTATAAATGTTTATAAATCTCTTTCCCTTTTCGTTTGCTAATTTTTCGAGCTTTTCGTTGAAATCTTTAATAGTATCAATCGAGCAATAGCGCTCGGTAGCGCTTTTGGTTATGGGCCAAATAGCCTGAACTATAAGCTCTGCCGAGGGCACCATTTCGCCGAAATAATCTAAAAGCTCTCTGTAGTCCTCGATAATTTCGTCGGCGCCGCCCTCTTTCATTCCGTTTATCCCGCCGAGAATAAATATCTTTTTAGGAGAAACTGCCTTTAACATTTCGCCCATTTCCCAAAATGCCGCAACAGGATATCCTGGAACTCCAAAGGTCATTATCTTTTTATCGGGAAATTCCTTTCCGAAATTGCTTATGTATGTGCTCGATGAGCCTACAAATGCATAATCGGTCTTTATCCCCGATTTTATAACGCAGTTTTCCCAAGCCTTAGTCTTCCAATCCTTTTCCCATCTTCTGCGAGCATATTCTGGCATGACTTTTCTCCTATTCTGTATATTCTTTAAAGTTTACAAGCTTTCCGTCTGCCCATTCTAAGTCGCAAACCTTGTTTCCCTTTATCCTAACGCCTGTGAGCTTTCCGTTTGCCCATTTTTTCGGAAGCGCAGGTAAGGTTATAACCTTTCCGTCTTCGACTCTTATTAGCATTTCTATAATTCCGCTTACAACTCCGAAGTTTCCGTCAATCTGGAAAGGCGGATGAGCATCAAACATATTGGGATATGTGCCGCCGTCTTGCTTATAGGAAACTGTATTTCCCGAAACGGGATTAAGCTGCATATTTATAAGCTTTAGTGCCTTCTCGCCGTCGCCTAAGCGCGCAAAGAAATTAACCTTCCAAGCAAGGCTCCAGCCCGTTCCGCCGTCTCCTCTGCACTCTAAAGTTTTCTTGCAGGCTTCTGCAAGCTCAGGAGTCTTTTCTGTTGTTATTAAAGAAGCGGGATGTAAGCCGTAAAGATGCGAAGCGTGGCGGTGAAGCGGCTCTTTTTCTATTAGTTCCTTATCCCATTCCAAAAGCCTGCCGTCGCTTCCGATAGAAAAAGGCTTCATTTCGGAAATCGCTGTTTCGAGCTCATTTTTAAATTCTTCATCGGAAAGAGATAGTATATCAATAGCCTTTAAGCAGTTTGTAAAAAGCTCAAAAGCAATCGTATCGGACATAGTTGAAGATTTAGCAACTGAGCATTCCTGAAGCTTTCCTTTTTTGCCTGGGAGCATATACATATTCTCAGGCGAGGTTGACATAAAGATAGATTTTACTCCGTCTCCTCTGTCCTCTAAAAGGCAAAGATAAAACTCAGCAAATTTCTTCATTATCGGATATGCTGTATCTCTTAAAAAGTCCTTGTCGCCCGTATATTCATAATACTCGAAAAGATGTTCGCACATCCAGCCTCCGCCGCCGTGCCAATATCCATATACAGGATGACTCATAAGCGGTGTAGAATGAGCCCATATATCAGAGCCGTGGTGCAAAACAGCGCCCTTGTAACCATAAAGCTCTTTAGCCGTTTCCTCACCTGTCTTAGCTATAGAAGAAATATATTTTATCAAAGGCTCATAGCAATCAGAAAGTCCCGACATTAAAACAGGCCAATAATTCATCTGCAGATTTATGTTTATATGATAGTCGGAATTCCAAGGCGGATCCATGCTATCGTTCCAAATACCCTGCAAATTAGCCGCAAGACTTCCTTTTCTCGAAGAAGCTATGATAAGATAACGGCCAAAATTGAATAAAAGGGTATAAAGGCTTATATCCTCGGGGTTTTCCTTGAAAAGCTGTAATCTCTTATCGGTAGGAACATTCTCTCTGTCGCTCTCGCCGAGATATAAGGATACCTTGTTGAAAAGCGGTTTAACATCGGCTATATGGTCTGATAAAATAGCCTCATAGCCTTTTTCTTCTGCCGCTTTTAGGGTGCTTTCCGCATTATCAAAATAAGATATTTTAGAAAGACCGGGGAAAGAAGCATAATCCTCGTAGTTTGTTTTTATTGTAAAGAAAAGCACCGCTTCATCAGCAGACTCTATCTTTATTCCCTTTTTCGAAAATTCTACGCTTCCACCCGAAACTACGGGCAAAATACCGCCCGAGAAATGAACGCCCTTTTTCTTAGGCTCGCTGAAATATTTGTATTTTCTCTTAAAGGTCTCGGGGTCATAAGACTCTCCTGGGCATTCGCCGTTTATAAAGAAAGTATCGTCTTTCAAAACCTTTTGGGATTTCAAAGGAGAACTCATCGAAACAAGGCAGGATATCTTTCCCTTTTCAGATGCGCTCAAACGAACAGCAAAAACATCATCGGGATAGGAAATAAAATACTCCCTTTTATATTCTACATTTTTAGAGGTAAACTCAACCGTTGCTATCGAATTTTCCAAATCGAGAGTACGCTTATAATTTTTAGCCTTAATTCCCTTAAATTTTATATCCATCTCGCCAAAGGTAAGATAGGTTTCGCATTTTCCGCCAAGGCAGTTTTCCTTTAAAACCTCTTCTCCCTCTAAGCGACGGTCGGCGCGAAAAAGTTCCTTCGCCTTCTCAAAGCCCGCTTTAAAGTTTTTTATCTCGGCTCTTTTCGGTCTTCCCGACCATAAAGTATCGTGGTTTAATGTTATTCTCTCTTTTTTTGTTCCGCCGAAAACCGAAGCGCCAATCTTGCCGTTTCCTAAAGGCAAACTTTCAGTCCATTTCTTTGCAGGGGATAAATAAAAGGTCTTTTTGCTCATTTTATAACTCCCTTTTTAAGAATGAGGTTAGCGTAAATCGCGCTTTCCCCCGTCATAACAACGGCATAAGCTTTCTTTGCCCTCTCGTAAAACTCAAATCTTTCAAGTCTTTCAATTTTAGCGTCGGAATGCTCTGCAATAATCTTATCATATTCGTCCCAGATAGGTGTCGGCGCATTATCGCCTTTTACCTTTTCCATTATATAAACAGGCTGCTGATATGTATCAAGCGGAAAAAGGGTAAGTATTGCCTTTAAAACATCAACCGCGCCGTGTCCGTCTAAGCGAACACAGTTTTCATTTGTTGATTTTCCGGGAAAATTGCCATCGCCGATAACTATTTCATCGCCGTGTCCCATTTCCATTAAAATTTTAAGAAGCTCAGGTGAAATAATTGAAGGAATTCCTTTTAACATAGCCTTTCTCCTTTTTATTCGTAAATATAGGGCTTAATTTCCTCTGCCCATTTTTTATAAACTGCAGGTAACGGATGAACACCATCGCCCGTTAAATTCTCTTTTAAATTTTCCTTTTCGTCTAAGAAAAATTTATGAAGCTCGATATATGTAGCGCCGTATTCTTTAGCTAAAGCCTTTAATTTTTCATTATAAATACGAACGCTTGTATTCTGGCAGTATCTCTCTTGGGCGCTTTCGGTTACGGGGAGAGCGCTCTGAATATAAAATTTTCTTTCGGGAACTTCCTCGTTTATATAATCTAAAAGGGCTTTATAATCAGCAACAATTTCATCAATATTATCGTCCTTAAGTCCGTTAATTCCGCCCATTATAAACACCTTTTCAGCCCCTGAAGCTTTAAGCATCTGAACATATTCCCAAAATGCCGCAACTGGGTATCCGGGAACTCCGAGGCTTATAATCTCCTTATCGGGAAAATCCTTTTGAAACTGGCTTAAATGGGTTATCGAATCTCCCAAAAAAGCAATATCAGCTCTGTAGCTTATCTTCTGAAGACAAGCCTCCCAAGCCTTCATTTTCCAATCCTTATCCCATTTTTTGCGTGTATATTCTGCCATAACTATCTCTCCTTTTTAAAGGGTTTATTTAAGTAAAGTTTACTCGTCGCAGCCTATAAAGTCAAGTGTTTTGCCCCTTATTTTTCTAAATTCTTTAGGCGAAATCCCATATCTTTTTTTAAATGGAGCCTTTAATCTTTTGCGGAATATGCAAAAATTCCAATTCCCCTCGCTCCCACTTCCCAAAATTAAAGAAATGTTGATTTTGGGAAGCGGAGTGTATCTAAAAAAGAATTTAATGCCATCTCCCGATAAAAATTCCTCATAAAAAATATTTCTTGTTTAGTAATACCAAACATTTTAACAATCTTATCCTATATAATAAATCTTATCAAATACTACATTTGCTTATAAATTTGTTCATATGCTTATTTATCCTTACTGATATTTTTATGTCCGCAAATTATAATTAGATTAACACTTAGCGGAGGGTTTTATGGGAAAAGATGTTAACTTTAAAAATAGAGACCGTTTAATTCAAATAGGTATCGCCATATCAACTCTTCGTAAAATCAGAGGGTTATCACAAGAACAATTAGCAGAAAAAGTAGGCATCAGTCGCTCCCTTTTAAGCCTTATAGAGGCTCCGAATGTAGCTCATAGTTTTTCTTTAGATGTTTTCTTTGATATCGCAGATGCCTTAGATATTCAGCCTGATAAATTGATTTTACCCTCTATCTTTCCTGATACCATGTTATGTAATGTTTGATATCGGATTTTAAATTGGAGTATTTTATGCCAAATAATTACACTATTTCTTTTTTAGGAGAAGAGAAGCTAGAAAATTTCGATAATATCAAGCCTCATATAAAAAAAGCCGTAAGAAAAATTATTGCTGATAAAAAGCCGTCGGGAGTTTTTGTTTCTACCGAAACTAAGTTCGAGCGAGAAGCGCTCAATGTTGTTCTCGGTGATAAGCATACCGTTAAAGAGCTTTCGGATATAACCCTTTCCTGCTTCGTTCCCTATTATACTAAAATGTATCTTAATAATATGGGAATGTATCATTCCTTTTTTGATAATCTTGAATTTATAAAAGAAAGCGTTAAAGCCACTCATAGCTTAGCTGTTATGAAATGCTATAAAGAAATTATAAACCGTTCCGACTTATCTGTTTTCTATGTAAGAGATAAAAAAAGCCTACCGTATAAAGCCTTTAAATATGCAATGCGAAAAAAGAAAGAAGTCATAAATCTCGCCGATACCTTATGAAAAAACACCATAGGTTCTTTTCAGAATCTGTGGTGTTTTTTCATTCATTTATTGACAATCGTCATAATTTCGCACATAATATTTTAAATTTGTAGCACCAAAGGGTTTATTTCATTGCGCGATAAGCGCCAAAAGACTATCGCGTAAGCTGCTTTTCCATTTCTTTTTTAAGCTTTTTAATAATGCGCTTTTCAAGTCTGGAGATGTAGGATTGAGAAATTCCTATCATATCGGCAACCTCTTTTTGGGTTTTTTCCTTGCCGGAATTAAGTCCGAAGCGAAGCTCCATTATCATTTTTTCGCGGCTTCCGAGCTTATTTACTGCCTTTATCAGTAGTTCCTTTTCGGTTATGCTCTCTATATTTAGATTAACGGTATCTCCGTCTGTCCCCAATATATCCGAAAGCAAAAGCTCGTTCCCGTCGGGGTCGGCATTTAAAGGCTCGTCGATAGAAACCTCGTTTTTTAAAGAAGCGGTTTTCCTAAGATACATAAGAATTTCGTTTTCAATACATCTCGAAGCATATGTAGCAAGCTTGATATTTTTATCGGGGCGAAAGGTATTAACCGCCTTTATAAGTCCTATGCTTCCTATCGAAATCAAATCCTCTAAATTTATTCCCGTTGATTCAAACTTCTTTGCTATATATACAACAAGGCGCAGATTTCTCGTTATAAGCTCCTCTCTTACGTCCTCTCCGCTGTTTAAGCGCGAAAAAATCTCCGTTTCCTCTTCGTTTGTTAATGGGGGCGGCAGAGTTTCAGGTCCGTTTATATAATGGCATACATCTTTCCCTAAAAGGCGCAAAAAAAGCCTTGATATCTCCTTTTGTATTTTAGGAAATAAAAGCTTCATAAATCATCATCCTCACAAAAATTTTTAGGTAATATACAATCATAATCGCCTAAATTCTCATTATAAACCGCGGCAGTAACCCTTGAATGGGTTTTCCATTCCCCGTTTTTAAAAACCTCTGTTTTGTCGGGAGAAAATGCGGGAAGAAGCCCTTTCCCGCCAACAGAATTAAAGGGAACTAATTTATAAGGCGGCTTTAAAAGGCTTATATTACCGCCGAAAAATTCTTTCTCTCTTTCGCCTATAATGGTCTCTACCGCTCGTTTAGAGCAAACTATAACGGGCAGATTTTCCATTCTGTCGTAAAGTCTGTTTCCGTTATCGCAAAGGCCGAAAAGCTCTGTTTTTTTGCCGTTTTTTGTTATGCGAATTCTTAAAATCTCCTTTTCCGAGGCCGAGCGGAAAAAGAATCGCTGTAACAACCTCAGAAAAAAATATATTCCGCCCGCGAAAAGAACTAAAACGGGCGCCGAAATTTTTAAATATGTAATGCCGTTGCCGATTTCCATAATAGCAGAGCCGAAAAAGAAATAGAGAATATACATTCCGCCGCCGAATACGGCGCTTATTATGTAAAAGCAGATAAACCTTTTAAGATAGATTTTAAAGGTCGTCTTTCTGAAAGCAATAGCTATCATAACCGCAGAAATCGAAAGCTTTAAAAAGGAAGAAAACAAAAAAGAAAAGGGAGGCAATAAAATAACCAAAGAATATGCCGCCCCGAAAGCTGCCGAAAGCGGCATTCGCCATTTCCCGCCTTCAGCCTTTACAATATGCTTTACTGCGGACAAAAGCAGGTAATTTATAATTAAATTTACGGCTATCAAAATATCTATGTAAATTACCATTTCGCCCTCCGTTTTCTTCCATTATATATAAAGCCTTAAAAGAAAGATGTCGAATAGAGGGAAAATAAACCGTCTTGCAAAATTCTTTTGTTTACTGTATAGTTAGTTTGAAAGCTGGTGAATATAATGACGAAAATTCTGCTTGTCGAAGACGATAGCTTAATAGTTTCTAATTTAACAGAGTTTCTTTCCTCCGAGGGCTTTTTCGTTAAAAGCGCATCGGGGCAAAAAGGGGCGCTCGAAATTTTAGAGCGTGAAAAATTCGATATCGTTCTTCTCGACATCTCCCTTTCCGATGGAAACGGCTTCGCAGTTTGCTCGGCAATAAAGGAAAACTACTCTCTTCCCGTTATATTCTTAACCGCTTCGGGCGATGAATATTCTACCGTTACAGGCTTTAACCTCGGCGCTGACGATTATATCTCAAAGCCTTTCAGACCGCGAGAGCTTGTTATGAGAATTAAAAACATTCTCCGCCTAACGGGCAATATCGGAACAGTTATCAAAATAGAAAATTTAGAGGTAGATACCGAAAAAGGTATCGCCTTAAAGAACGGCAAGGATTTATATTTATCCGCCCTCGAATATCGTCTGCTTCTTGTTTTTCTTAACAACCGCGGCTCTGTTCTTTCAAGAGCCTACCTTTTAGAGGCTATTTGGGATATCGCAGGCGAATTTGTAAACGACAACACCTTAACCGTTTATATAAAAAGGCTCAGAGAAAAAATTGAAAGCGACCCGCAAAACCCCGAAATTATCAAAACTATTCGCGGCTTGGGTTATAAGGTGGAGCTATGATAAATCTTCTTCGCAATCCCGAAATAAGAAGAACACTTATCGCTTTCGGTGTTTTCGCAATTCCCGCGATTATCTCCGCCTATCTTTGGCATATCCCTTTCGGGAATTTTACCCTAATTCTCTGCCTTATTCTTTTTATTATTTTTCTTATCTCAACCTATAAAAGATATAAGAAAATTTCGCTTCTTTCTTCCGAAATAAACCTCATCTTGCATGGTGATAACAAAATAACATTCTCTGAATTCAGCGAGGGAGAGCTTGGAATCTTGCAAAGCGAGATTTATAAAATGACGGTAAGGCTCAGAGAATATAGCCAAAAGCTAAAGGATGATAAAATATATCTTGCCGATTCCTTAGCCGATATCTCCCATCAGATAAGAACGCCTTTAACCTCAATAAATCTGCTCATTTCCTTTCTTTCAGAGCCTAATATATCGGAAGAGAGAAGACTAAAGCTTACCCACGAATTATATGAGCTTCTCTCAAGAATAGATTGGCTTATAACCGCCCTTTTAAAAATATCTAAGCTTGATGCAGGAACTATAGAATTTAAAAAAGAGAAAATTTCCTTAAAGGAGCTTATAGATAAAGCTATTTCTCCCCTTTTAGTTCCTATCGAACTTAAAGAGCAAACTATTGAAACAGATTCAAGCGGATTTTTTGAGGGCGATATTTTATGGACAAGCGAGGCGCTCGGCAATATTATAAAAAACTGCACCGAGCACACTCCCTTAGGCGGAAAAATTAAAATCTCCGCTTCGGAAAATGCCCTTTATTCGGAAATTATTATAAGCGATAACGGAAGCGGAATTTCTGAAGAAGATTTGCCTCATATATTCGAGCGGTTTTATAAGGGAAAAACCGCGGGAGATAAGGGCTTCGGCATCGGTCTTTCCCTTTCAAGAATGATTATAAACTCTCAGGGCGGGTACATAAAGGCAGAAAATAATAAGGGCTCAGGAACTTTATTTACAATAAGATTTTACAAAGGAACAGTTTAAAAAAACCGTTCCTTTGTTTCGTAATATGACATTTTTGTTATTTTAAATTCACCCCCTTGTCATATTGTAAGGTTAAAATATATTCATAACCTATCGAAAGGAAAATCTGCTATGGAAATATTAAGAGTTGAAAACCTAAGTAAAATCTACGGCAAAGGCGAAAATGAAGTAAAAGCCCTCGACAACATATCATTTTCGGTAAACCGCGGCGAATTTATTGCCATAATCGGACCATCAGGCTCGGGAAAATCTACGCTTCTGCATATTCTCGGCGGTGTTGATAAGCCAACGAGCGGCAAGGTCTTTATGGACGGTTGCGATGTTTATGCAGGAGATGATGAAAGCCTCGCTATCTTTCGCCGCCGTCAGGTAGGGCTTATTTATCAGTTTTATAATCTTATCCCCGTTCTTAATGTAACCGAAAATATAACCCTCCCTGTTTTAATGGACTGCCAAAAGGTAAATGAAGAAAGATTAAAAGAGCTAATCTCTATATTAAAGCTCGAGGGCAGAGAAAATCATCTTCCTAATCAGCTGTCGGGCGGTCAGCAGCAGCGCGTTTCTATAGGCAGAGCGCTTATGAATGCCCCCGCTGTTGTTTTAGCCGATGAGCCAACGGGAAACTTGGATAGCAAAAACAGCAAGGAAATAGTAGAGCTGCTTAAAATGTCTAATCAGAAATATAATCAGACCCTTATAGTAATAACCCATGATGAGAGCATAGCTTTACAAGCAGATAGAATTATAGCTATTGAAGACGGTAAAATTACCCGCGATGAGGTAATCCGCCGATGAATGTTTTTAATAAAGTAACTATTCAGACCTTAAAGAAAAATAAAACCCGAACAATTGTTACAATAATAGGAATTATTCTTTCGGCGGCTATGATAACCGCCGTTACAACCTTTGCTTCGAGCTTTCAGAATTTCCTTTTAAAAAATGCCGTTTATAACAACGGTAATTGGCATGGAAGCGCCCTCGATATCGAATGGAGAACATATACAGAGCTTTTTGCAACAGGAAAAATAGAAGATGCCGTTTATGATCAGCAGTTAGGCTATTCATATTTGGAAAACTGCAAAAACAAATATAAGCCCTATCTTTTTATTATCGGTGCGGGTGAAGATTTCGAAAAAAATATGCCCGTTCATATAGTAAACGGAAGATACCCCGAAAACGATAGCGAAATCCTCTTGCCTCTTCATCTCTCGGAAGATGGCGGAATATTATATCAGCTCGAAGATAGGCTTTCTTTTGATATAGGCTCTCGAATTTTAGATGGCGAAACGCTCGGCCAACATAATCCTGCCTTTGTATATACTGATGGCTCAGCCGAGCTTACAAACGAAATATTAAAGCCGAAAGAGCGAAGAAGCTATACGGTCGTTGGCTTTTATGAGCGCCCGAATTTCGAGCCCCTTTCTGCCCCAGGCTATACGGCTATAACCATAGCCGATAAAAACACCTCCGTTCATTATAACTATGATGCCTATTTTAAAATGAAAAACCCCGACGACACTTATGATTTTATGAAAGAAATGGAGCTATCGGGAACTACAAATACCGATGTTTTAATGTATTCCGGCTCTTTCGGATTTGATGGCTTTACTGCCGCTATGTCCTCTTTCGCCGCCATCGTTATAGCGCTTATTATATTCGGCTCGGTTTCTTTAATTTATAATGCCTTCTCTATTTCCGTTTCGGAAAGAACTAAGCAGTTCGGTCTTCTCTCCTCTATCGGTGCTACAAAAAAGCAGCTGAGAAGAATGGTTATTTTCGAAGCCCTCGTCGTCAGTGCTATCGGAATTCCGATAGGCATTATAACGGGTGTTGGCGGAATAGGAATAACCCTTTTATTTGTCGGCGAAAAGTTCGCAGGACTTGCAAACTTCCCTCTTCCAATGGAAACCAAGGTTTCATTTATTTCGATTATCGCGGCGGCTGTTATCGCCTTGATAACCGTTTTGATTTCGGCATTTATCCCCTCAAAAAGAGGTGCTGGTGTTTCGGCTGTTGAGGCTATAAGGCAGTCTTCCGATATTAAAGAAACCAAAAAGCCGATAAAAACCTCTAAAATAATATATAAATTATTCGGGCTTTCGGGAGTTTTGGCAAATAAGCATTATAAGCGAAATAAAAAGAAATACAGAAGCACAGTAGTAAGCCTTTTTATGAGCATAGTTTTATTCGTTTCCGCCTCCGCCTTTACCGATTATTTAACCCTCTCTGCAACCGAAGGTCTTAGCGACAACGGTTACGACCTCCGCCTTTTCTGCGATGAATCCGATTTTAAAGATATTTCTAAAAATGAGCTTTTAAGTCTTCTTTCTTCTAAAGAAAGCGTAACCGACGGAGCCTATGTTCAAAGAATTCCCTTTAGATGCGAAATAGATAAAAAATATCTAAGCGAAGAATATCTTACTTTAAAAGAAGATTCAGCCTATACCGTCGTTATGTTTATTGATGATAAGAGCTTCAAAGAGCTTTTAAAAGTCCATAACCTCTCGGAAGAAAGCTTTTTAAACCCTCAAAAGCCTCTCGCCGTAACCTTAGACGGAAATGTTTCCTTCGATTCCGAAAAAAGCAAATATGTTAATATCAATGTTCTATCCTCTGATAGCTTTGAAACTTCCGTTTATACCGAAAAAACCATCGAGGGCTATCATATTTCAAACGAATATGAAAACGAAAACGGCGAAATCATCTGTCAGTTTTTAAAAGACGGAACAAAGGACGAAATTATCGAGCTTCCCCAAAGCGAGGTTATAACAAAAGCTCCCCTTTATTCGGGAAAAACGATATATGAAAAGCCCTTTTATATAGAGCAAAATAATATCGGCGTTGTTATGATTTATCCCGAAAGCTTTAAAACCGCGGTGCTCCCCGATTATAACCTATCCGGAAGCTCCTATCAGTATTTCTTTACTTCCGATAACCATTCTATAAGCTATGAGGAAATGAAAAAAGAATTAGTTTCCTTAGGGCTTAGCTCTAACACCTTTCAGGATTATGCCGCTGATGTTGAATTCAGCAGAAATGTTATTTTAATCATCAAGGTTTTCGCTTATGGATTTATAATCTTAATTTCCTTAATTGCCGCCGCCAATGTATTTAATACCATTTCAACTAACATAGCCCTCAGAAGAAGAGAATTCGCGATGCTCAAATCAGTTGGTATGACCAAAAAAGGCTTTAACAAAATGATGGGCTTCGAATGTCTTTTATACGGAAGCCGCGCTTTAATGCTCGGAATTCCCGTTTCCATAGGAATAACCTTTCTTATTTATCTTGCGGCGATGAATGCTCTCGAAGTAAATTTCAGGCTTCCTGTTGCCGCTCTCGGAATATCAATTCTCAGCGTTTTTGCGGTTGTTTTCTCAACAATGATATATGCAATGAGAAAAATCAAAAAAGACAACCCGATAGACGCCTTAAAAAATGAAAATATTTAAAAGGAAAATAACAAAAAATGAAAAAAATTGTTGTAACTTTTTCTGCGTTTTTATTACTTTTTTCCGCCATAATCTTGCTTCTCAGACATAAAAAGTAGTTTAAATTTCATTCATAAAAAAATTAGGGCGACAAAAAAAGTTTTGTCGCCCTAATTTTTTAACCATTTTTTCTTAGCTTTTTTTGAATATTGTTTACCTTACCTAGTATCTCGTTTCCCTTTAATTGCAGTCTGCTTTTGTTTCTCAAAAGAAATCCTCGCAGCTGCTTTTTATGCGAACAAAGCCTTTCTTGACAACCCGCGCAGGATAAGCAAGCATTCGTTTCTTCGGAAAACCTTTCGGGATATTTAAAAACCGTTATCTCCCACCTTACAAGCAGCATTACAGCGCATAACAAAATGCTCCATGTATAAAAGCTTTTTATAAACACAAGAGGAGTAAACATCATTGCATAATCCCAATTATATATCCTACAGCTCGTACAGCATTTATTTTTCATAAACCATGTTTGAAAAGGGCAGAAGAATAAAATACATATCATATCGCATACGGAAAATGCTAAGCTTATAAGAAAAAGAATTCCCTCATCAATTATATGAATATAATAAAGCAAACCGATAATCGCATTTAACCCTATCCAAAAAGCGGCAACGGCAAAGGTCGATTTAGCAGATTGCAGTTTGGGTTTTTCTTTAGACGCGTTCGTATTTTTAAAGTTTCGGGCAAACTGCTTTTGGCACCCCATACTTTCGATTTTAGATGGAAAAAAACGAAAAATCATCTCTATAACAAAAACCAACCATATAACCCCAAGGACTAATGCTTTATGTTCGCTATCGCCAAAAGGCATTCCCGTTTTATTTATGCGGTTTATAATATAAATAACCGCCGCTGAAATGAAGAGAGCCGAGCGAAAAATCAGCTTTATATAATGAGAAAGGGATATTTTTGACAACCGTTTTAATGCTTTTATCATAAAACCTCTCTCCTTTTAAGTATATTTTGAAGATTAAACAGGCAGTTCAACTTGGTGAACTGCCTGTAAAATATTAAAGAACAGCTTTCGGGGCGAATTTTTTAATTGCCTCAGAAATTTTTTCATTAGGAGAAAAAACAATCAAGGTTTTTCCTTTTTTCTTGCTATGAACTACAAGACACATATTCTGAGGATCTTTATCGTTTTCTGCCGCGAAAATCTTTGTTTGATAGTTTCCGTTTATATGCTCATTGGGGTTATAGAGCGCAAATTTCTCGATTTCATCAGATTTTACGGTTATAAGACGCTCTCTTTTTTTGCGGTTAATTATCTTATCAACATCCAAATCTCCGTTTGTAAAGATATATTCATACTCTAAAAATCTTGATGTTATAAGATAATAAGCGCCATAGATTATAAGAACCGCTAAAAGCGCCCCTATTCCTTTTACAAATATAACTACAAGAGATACCAAAACTGCCGCTAAAATAACTAACAAGAATTGGCAGATGATATCTAAAACAGTACTTCTATGTTTTACCATACATTCTGCATATGTATCCTGCATTTAATTTTCCTCCGTTTCGGGCGCTGTTATTATTATTCTCGCCCCATTTAATTCTACTCTTGCCTTACCCGATTTGTCAAGCCCTATTGCTTCGGCAAAATTTTTCGGCAACTGCAAACGGCCGTATCTATCGACAACGACAAACTCGTTATGGGTTTTTTCCGATGCCGCGCGCTCAGCTTTATTCTGAAGCGCAAAATCGCGGTATTCTTCCTTTAATATAAGCTCACTGCTTGTTTTGCCATCTCTTATAGATACAACCCTTTCAACATGGTTTGAAATCATATTATCATGGGTTACTATAACGATGGTTATCCCAAGGCGGTCTCTGAGATTTCTGAAAACATCTAAAATCATTCCTGCCGTTTTGGTATCAACGGCGCCTGTAGGCTCATCGGCTAAAAGAATTTTGGGTTTATTAGCGAGGGCGGTTGCAATAGCAATTCTCTGCTGTTCGCCGCCCGAAAGCTCGGAAAGCTTATTATTTTTCCGATGAGATAAGCCCACCATTTCCAAAAGCTCCAAAATATAGGAGCTATCCTTTTTCCCGCTTAAAATCATCGGGATTTCGATATTCTCATATGCGGTTAAATAAGGAATTAGGTTTCGGGCGCTGTTTTGCCAAACAAAGCCTACCGTATCTCGCTTATATTCTATAAAATCCTTCGGGGTAAAAGAAAGCAAATCCTTTCCATCAACAAAAAGACTTCCTGCTGAGGGCTTATCAAGCCCTCCTATCATATTTAAGAGGGTAGATTTGCCGCTTCCGCTACTTCCGATAATTGCTACTATTTCGCCTTTTTTAACCCTTAAATCGAGGCCCTGCAGGGCGAGAACTTCGATATCCTTGGATTTATAAATTTTAACAAGCTCTTCTATAACAATAATATCTTCAACGGACATCTATTATCTCACCGTCCTCTAAAGTATATACATTATCTGCTGCAAAAAGCAAATTAGGATCATGAGTTGTCATAACAACCGTTATTTTCAATTCTTTACTTACCCTTTTCAAAAGTTCTACTATCTGAAAGGATTTTTCTGCATCTAACTCTGCGGTTGGCTCATCGGCGAAGATAATTTTAGGCTTATGCGCGATAGCCCTTGCAACTGCAACCCTCTGCTGCTCACCGCCCGAAAGCTCTGACGGCTTATGATAAATTCTTTCCGAAAGTCCTACCGCCTCTAAGCATTCTTTAGCCCTGTTTTCTCTCTCTTTTTGGGGGTATCCTGCTATTCTGAGGGCAAAATCCACATTTTCAAAGGCAGTCATCGCAGAAATCAAAGCAACCGACTGAAAAACGAAGCCGACTGATTTTCTTCTGAAATCATCTCTGCCAGTTTCTGAAAGCGCGGTTATCTCCTTTTCGTCGATAAAAACTTCGCCCTTTGTCGGCTCGTCGAGTCCGCCGAGGATATTTATAAGGGTTGTTTTACCCGATCCCGATCGGCCCTTTAAAATAACAAAGCTGCCCTCTTGGATTTCGATATTTATGCCGTTTAAAGCTACTATTCTTTCACCCGCAACCTTAAACTCGCGGACAATATTTTTGCCTTCTATTCTTGCTCCCATATTAGTCCTCCCCGAGTTTTAATGTTTGACCGATATTCATTCTTCTAGTAACACCCGATAAAACCATTATACCTATAATTATCATAACAAGCACCGATACGACTATTCTTATATAATCTGCCGATGATGAGGTTATTAACAGCTGGGGTATTTGATCTGATGCGGCGGCTGAAATCTGAAGCACCGGTATATAAAGCTTAGAGGTTATAAAACCGACGGCTAAGCCTACTAATACTGATGTTCCCGAAACAAAAAACTGATCCCAAGAAAGAATTGCTGTTATGCCTTTTTGCCTAAGCCCCATTGAGCGGAGAATTCCGAACTGCAAGGAACGCTTTTTAACCGAGAGAACCCAGAAGATTATAAAGCCTATCGCGCTTATAACCAAGGTCATAACAAAGCCCATGGTTAGCGTTCCGTTTATACCCTGAAACAGGGCATCGCCTTTTGCGGCTATCGTTTCCTGACGGCGGTCGGAAAGGGAAATAAGCTTAAGACCTGTTGCTTCTATTCCGTCATATATAGTTTTTGTATCAACAGTTTCGTTGGTTTTAGCCCAGATACTGTAATATAAGGGCGCACTTTGGTTTTGGAGATAGTTATAATTCATAACTATCATATCCTTTTCTTCTAATTCGCCATCTATATTTTCATAATATGTAGGCCAATAGTCGATAAATGCGGCTACAACGCAGGTAAGTCTGTCCCCATTTAAAACCTGAATATTGATAGTATTTCCCAGCTCAACCGAAAGCTTTTCCTTTAAAGAGGAGGAGAGCAATACTGCCGCAGAGTTGTTTTTAAGCAGCTGCAGATAATAATCCATATTATTTTCTAAAATATCCTCGCGCCACCAAGCAATCTCCCGAAATTCATCGGGATTTATTCCCATAAGGGTTGTTCCGCGGGTAGTTTTGGCTTTCTTTCCGTAAACTACGCTATTGGTTTCGTTTATAACCTTTGTTACCTTTTCTATTCCCTCTATAGCGCTTATTGAGTCGGTTTTTGCTTCAACATTTATCGTTTTTCCGCTTTCATCGGTAGTCTGTCGCCATTCAAAGCTCATAACAATATCTGCGCCCGTTTTATATGCTATCTTTTCCTCTTCGTTTTTGGAAAGGGTACGCGCGGCAGTTGCATTGAAGATACCTATTGATAATGAGAATATCAAAAACAGCATTATAAATCTATCTTTACCGCCCGATCGGGAGGTATTAACAAACGATGCATAGATAGTAGGGCTCCAATGCTTTCTTCCTATTTTGAAAATTCCCCGCATTAGATAAGGATATAATCTTAAAAAGAGCATTCCTGCTCCTACAATAAATGACGCCGACATTATAAACAGGAAGGGATCGATAGGAACAGAATCAGAGCTTGTTCCTAAAGATATTATAACGCTTTGACGGGAGCGGTAGTTATAAAGCCCGTAAAGTGATAATAATACGAGCAAAACATCTAAATAAAATTTTTCCCATATCGCTTTCTTACCTATCTTCGAGCGGCTGCGCTTTAAATCTACTATATCGGTTTTTGACGCTATAGCTGATGGAATTAACATAGTTATAGCAAAGACTATTAAGGCTACAAGTGCAAAAAGGATAATCTCAAAAGAAAAGTTTAAAAATATTGTTTTGCGGTTTACAAACTCTAAAAATCCGTTTGAAAGGCCTAAAAATCTGCAGATAAGAAAGCTCAGCGGAATTCCTAAAATAAAAGATGCACCGCCGAAAACCATACTTTCCGCTAAATAAACCTTTACGATCTGCCCCGATTTCGCGCCTCGGCTTTTTAAAACCGAGATTTCGTTCGTATCGTGCTCAATTAAAAGCCCCGATACCATAAAGATATATAAAACAAGAATTAAAATAAGAGGTATCTGCAAAACGGTAAGGGTTAAAAACAGCTTATCTGCTCTTTCGGGATAGCTTTCCATTATCTCTCTTGCAGGTGCCGAAACGCTTCCGAGCCAAAGAAATTTACCCTCTATTTCTTTTAAGCCCTTTACCATTTTTTCAACATTATCTACCCGCATCTCTTTATAATTATAGTTATTTGAGACGGTAAATCCCGAAAGCATTGTTTCATTTTCTTTAGCGAAATCTCCGCTTAAAAGGGAGAAGGAACCGATAATCGCGTTATTAAGCTCACTTTCATCTCTCTGCCAATAATCGGTATCTTCGCTTTTCGCCTCATAAACTCCTACTATTCGGATTTTAAGCTCTATCCCGCTTGTTATATCGGGGGTTATCATATAATCTATGCCCATTACCATTTTGGTATTATAAAGAGTCATCTGATTGGCAATAACCTCTATAACACCGTCTTCCGATATTTTATCGGAACACATTCTTCCTGCGATAATATTGATATGCTCCTCTAAAGAATTTTGTCCCATTAAGCTTACATATGCACCGTTATCCTTTTTATCTTTGGGGTATCTATAGGCTCTGAGATTAGCAAAGGTTATTCTTTCATAGCTGTTTATCAGAGGAACATTCATAGTTTCCGATAAAATCTCGGTAAACTCAGTTTTATATTTATCATAAGCCTCTGTTCTTGTGAGGTCGCTCTGATTTCCTACCGACTGAACATTGGCTCTCAATTTTACAACGCCCGGATAAACCCCTTTCTCGCTGTAAATTCGCTCGAGGTCCTTTTCCAGCATTCTCTGCATAACTGCATCGCGATAAATAGGCACCGAGCTTAAAACTGCAACCGCAAGGGTACAGCCGATTATAAGGCAGGCAGAGAGCCATTTGTTTTTTATAAGCTTTTTAACCGCAAATTTAAACATTTTCTCTCTCCTTTATCTGCAGGTTACCTGCTCGCCGACAGAAAGACCCGATATAACTTCATAAAAGGAAGCTGATTTTATTCCGAGCTCCACTTCTCTTTCAACACGGACAAGCCCATCCCATACATAAACATAATTTTTTCCGTTATACTCATAAACGGCGGAAGTAGGAACGGTTAAGATACCGCTTTTAGAGGCTAAAAGCGCATAAACAGAAACTGTTGCCCCCTCGGAAATTCCTCGCGGAACGTTTTTTATTCTTACACCTATACCGGAAACTCCCGAATGAAGACCATAATCTTCGGGGTTTTTAGTTTCTTCGGCAGAGGTATATATTATTGTTCCTGTATATTCGAAGTCTTTAAATGTGCATTTAAGAGTCATACCCGAATAAAGCTCTGTATATCGCGCGGTAGGAACCTCTACAACCACATTATCGCGCGAAACCGAAACAACATTTCCTATACCTGTAAAGGTAGATTCAACGCCGCTTTCCTTGATTGTATGAAGCTTATAATCGGGAATGCTAGGCGCCGCATATGGAAGGGCTATTTCCTCCTCTTCCTCAGGCAGAAATGCACAGCCCGAAAAGAGAAATAACACTAATGTTGCGGCGGCGGTAAGCAATTTTAATAAAGACCTCATAAAAAGCCCCCTTAAATACACAAAAATTCATTTTATTTTAGCATAATAAAAACATTGATTTCAACCTTTTTCGGGATATTTTCACAATTAGGTAAAAAAATAAAAACAGGTGATTTTTTGAAGATTAAAATTCTTGTTTCATTATCTTTATTTTTGCTTTGTTCCTGCGAAAAAGAGGTGCTTCCTTTATCCGAAAGCTCCTATGAAAATTCTTCCCCTTTATATGAAGAAAGCGAGATTTTATACGAAAGCTCGGCTTCGGTTTCCGAGGTATTTTATGAGAAAAAAGAGCCGATAAGATTTCTTTACGGAAAGTCGTTACTTTCCGCAGAAGAAAAGAAAGCATATGAAATTATAGATAAAGCTATAAGAAGCTTTTCATCTTCGGCTAAAATAGAAGGCATAACAGATACGGACTCTAAAAAAATTTTAGAATATTATCTTTCGGATAATCCCGATATTTTTCAGCTTTCGGATAGCTACAAGCTTATTTCAAAGGGAGATAAGATAACGCTTGAGTTTTCATATGTTTTAGATAAAGAAAGCTACTATGAAAAACTTTCGGAGGTAGAAGCGGCTACAGAAAAAATTATAAAGGATGCTGAAAATAAATCGGACTATAATAAGGCTTTAGCTATTCATAACTTTCTTTGCAAAGAAGTAAGCTATGCTAAAACGGAGAATGCTTATTCGATTTTAGGGGCTTTGGCAGATAAAAAGGCGGTTTGCGAGGGCTATTCAAAGGCCTTTAAATATCTCGCAGAAAAGCTCGGTCTTCGCGCGATTTTAGTTCACGGGGAAGCTTCTTCTGTACCGCACAGCTGGAATATGGTTGAAATTTCAGGGAAATTTTATCATCTCGATATAACAAACGATGACTATGCGGATACTACTATTTATTCTCATTTTCTGATAACCGAAGAGGAGATGCGCTCTGCCGCTGCCGCTTCGGATATGCCGCTGCCAAAAAGCACTAGCCGAGCCGACAATTACTATATAAAAGAGGGACTTTTCCTTAGCGATTTTAATCCTAATAAAATAGAAAAACTATTATCTTCGTTTTCTGAAAATCTTCCGCTTCGCTTTGCTGAAAATTCGCAAAGAGAGGCGGCAAAGAAATTTATTCTATCAAAGGGATATTCGGTTATAACGGCTAAAACGGGGATAGAAAATAAAGTTTTCGATTTAACTATAAAAATTTAACGAGCCGCTCGAAAGCGGCTCGTTATTATTAAACCTTTTTGCCTTTTGCGAAATATATAGGATAGTCGCGCGTTCCGCTTACTGCCTTGTATTCGGAAACAACTACATTTTTATCGGTTATTGCGTATTCTATTTTGCAGTTTTCCCCTATCTCGCTGCCCTGCATTAAGATACAGTCGCGGACAACTGCTCCTTTTTTAACTGTTACACCGCGGAAGAGAATAGAATTTTCAACCGTTCCCTCGATAATACAGCCATCGGCAACTATGGAATTTTTAACCTTACTGTCTATTCCATACGAAGCGGGAAAATCATCACGAACCTTTGTATAGATAGGACTTCCCTCTATAAAGAGATTTTCGCGGTTTTCATCGCAGAGAAGATTCATATTAGCTTCGTAATAGGATTTCTGGCTTGTTACAAACTCAGCATAACCTTTAAATTCATAAGCCATAATTTTAAGGCTATCCATATTCTTTTTGAAATAATCCCTTACCATATCCTGAAGACCGCGGCTGTTAGTTTCATCGCAAAGCTCCAAAACAGCCTTTCGGCTCATAACCGTTACGCCTAAAACGAGCTTTACATTTTCCGAGGTTTTAGGATTTATTAAAATATCGGTTACTCTGTCTTTTTTAGTTTCTAAAACGCGGTATCTTCCCGACTCTGTAGGCATTTTAGTTTCTTTATAAACTAAGGTTACATCGGCTCCCGAATCCTTATGATATTTCAAAACATCGGAAAAATCCATATTGGCGACAACATTAGTATCGGTCATTAAAACATATTCTTCGCTTCTGGTTGACAAAAATCCTACCGCGCCCGAAAGAGCCTCTAAGCGGCTGTTATAAACCCCTGTTCCCGGTCTGCCGTAAGGCGGGAGCATAACAAGTCCGCCGCGCTTTCTCGCGAGGTCCCAGCTTCTGCCGCTGCCTAAATGGTCCATAAGGGAAGCATAATTATGCTTGGTTATAACTCCGACTGTTGAAATACCTGAATTCACTAAATTGGAAAGAGCAAAGTCTATAAGGCGATATCTTCCTCCAAAGGGTACAGAACCTGTTGTTCTGCGGGAGGTCATCTCTCCTAAGAATTCATCATGCATATTTGCAAAAATTATACCTAAACAATTATTATGGATCATCTTAGTTTTCCTCCTTACCGATCATTCCCGCAGGCTCTAAAACAGTTCCTTTTTCTAAAACAGCATCGGGACCTACAACACAAACGCCCCATTCTTTATCTAAATAGTTTTCAGGTCTGCCGCCTATTTTGGATTTCTCGGAAACTACTGCATTCTCGCCGATTATCGCATACTCGACAACCGCATCCTTTTTAATCACCGCGCCCGGCATTACTATACTGTCGGTAACAACTGCGCCCTCTTCAATAGTAACATTGGTATAGATAACTGAGAAGTTTACCTTACCATAAACTTTAGAGCCATCGGATATCATACAATCCTCAATCTCTGCCTTTTCGGAAATATACTGAGGCGGAGAAGCAGGATTTCTCGAATATATCTTCCAATTTTTATCATGGAGATTCATAGGAACATTGGGATTTATAAGGTCCATATTGGCATCCCATAAGCTATCTATTGTTCCAACATCTTTCCAGTATCCCTCAAAACGATAAGCTATAAGCTTTTCGCCCTTATTAAGCATTGCGGGGATTATATCGTGGCCAAAGTCTTTATGAGATTTTTCATCATTCTCATCGTCGATAAGATATTTTCTCATTTTTTTCCAAGAGAATATGTAAATACCCATTGAAGCTAAATTGCTTTTTGGGTTTTTGGGTTTCTCCTCGAATTCATAGATAGTTCCGTCTTCTTTTGCATTCATAATTCCGAAACGGCTCGCTTCGTCCATCGGAACTTCCATAACTGCGATAGTACAATCCGCCGAGCGAGCCTTATGCTCTGTCAGCATTGAATTATAGTCCATCTTATAGATATGGTCGCCTGAAAGAACTAACACATATTCGGGGTCGTATCTATCAATAAAGGGAATATTCTGATAAATCGCATTTGCCGTTCCCTTATACCAATCCGACTTGCCTGTTTTCTGATAAGGCGGCAAAACATGAACTCCTCCGCCTACGCGGTCTAAGTCCCAAGGCTCGCCGCCGCCGATATATTCATTCAACACAAGCGGTTGATACTGCGTTAAAACCCCTACAGTATCAATTCCGGAGTTTACACAGTTGGAAAGCGGAAAATCAATAATTCGATATTTTCCGCCGTAAGGAATAGCAGGTTTTGCGATATTCTCGGTTAAAACCTTAAGTCTGCTTCCTTGTCCGCCTGCGAGCAACATTGCGATACATTCTTTTTTTCTCAACATAAACTAATCCCTCTTTTGTTTTGTTCTTCGGTTTTCGCCAAATAAATCACAGATAGCGGCGGTAAAGTAAGGTCGATACTATTTATGAAGCCATGCATCGGCGTTTCATGAGCCTCATAGGTATCAGCTCCGCAACCGTTTCCTCCGTATTTTGTTTCATCGGTTGAGAAAACCACTTTATATTTTCCTGTCTCGGGTACACCGATTTTATAGCTTTCCCGCATAACCGGACAGAAATTACAAACTACAATAATGCTTTCCCCTTTTTCATCTGTTCGCATAAATGAAATAACGCTCTGCTCACTGTCATCGCTTACGATCCAGCGAAAGCCCTCCCAAGAGGATTCGATTTCATAAAATGCAGGGGTATTTTTATAGAAATTATTTAAATCTTTATTAAATTCTTTGAATTTTTGGTGCATCGGGAAGTTGAGCAAATTCCAATCTAATTCTCTTCTATAGTTCCATTCGTTAAACTGTCCTATTTCGTTTCCCATAAAATTTAGTTTTTTACCCGGATGCGCCATCATATATGCTAAGAAAGCTCTGTCAGATGAAAATTTTTCCTCATAGCTTCCCGTCATTTTATCTAAAAGCGAACGCTTTTCATAAACCACCTCATCATGGGATATGGGGAGAATAAAATTTTCCGAAAAGGCATAAAGCAAAGAAAAGGTAAGCTTATTATGATGATATTTTCTATATATAGGGTCTTTTTCCATATAGGACAAAACATCGTTCATCCAACCCATATTCCATTTATAATGAAATCCCAAGCCACCTATTTCGGGCGGACGGGTTACAAGCGGAAATGCTGTTGACTCCTCGGCTATCATCAAGGCGCCCTGAACCTCTTTCCCGATTGTTGAGTTAAGAGCTTTCAGAAAATCTATTGCCTCTAAATTTTCGTTGCCGCCATAGATATTAGCTCTCCAATTACCGCCTTGTCTATCGTAATCAAGATATAACATAGAGGCTACTGCATCAACTCTGAGCCCGTCGATATGATATTTATTGAGCCAAAAATAGGCACTTGATACAAGAAAGCTTCTGACTTCTGCTTTTCCGTAATCAAAAACATACGTACCCCAAGATTTATGCTCCTTTTTTAAATAATCGGAATATTCATAAAGGGGACTTCCATCGAATTCGGCAAGTCCGTGCTCGTCTTTCGGAAAATGGGCAGGTACCCAATCGAGAATAACTCCTATTCCCTCTTTATGCATTTTATTAACAAAATACATAAAATCCTTTGGTTCTCCAAATCGGCTTGTAGGTGCGAAATAGGATGTTACCTGATACCCCCAAGAGCCGTCATATGGAAATTCGGCTATAGGAAGAAGCTCTATATGGGTATATCCCATTTCTTTAACATATAAAGAAAGCTCGTCGGCTATCTTTCTATAGTTTAAAAATCGGTCAAACTCATATTCGGTATCATACTGCTTCCAAGAGCCTAAATGGACCTCATATATATTCATCGGGCTTTTAAAGGTATCCTTTTGCTTTCGGCTTTCTAACCACTCTTCATCAGTCCAGCTAAACTCTTCTAATGGATATACCTTAGAGGCGGTTTTAGGTCTTGTTTCTGAATGGAACGCAAAAGGATCTGCCTTCATAAACTCTTTTCCATTATAGCTTACTATAAAATATTTATAATTATCAAACCTATTAACACCTGATATGGTTTTTTCAAAAACTCCGCTGTTTCCTATTTGCTCCATTGGACTGCTTTCGGTATTCCAACCGTTAAAATCGCCGACTACCGAAACATATTTTGCATTGGGAGCATAAACTCTGAAAACTATATCTTTTCCCTTTTTATGGGCTCCGAAAAATTCATAGGATTTAAAATTTGTACCCTCTTTGAAGAGGTAGATAGGAACATCATTTTTACTTTTCATTTTATTTTCCTTTACATACAATATAAATTCTATTTATTTTGCCCAAAATGTATTCCTATACTATAACAATTTTATCATAAGTTATAAAAATTTTCAATCGAAATTCGTCTATTTCGTCAAAAATACAAAAAACCCTTTCATTGTTTGTTACAATATGCTAAAATAATCCTGTTGTTATCTATAATATAAGCGATAAGCTTGCAGAAACGGAGTAAATTATGGAAGAAATTCAGAAAAAAAGAATATTCAGCGGCATTCAGCCGACGGGTGTTTTTACCTTAGGAAACTATATCGGAGCTATTAAAAACTGGAATGATTTGCAGAAAGACTTCGATTGTCTTTTCTCCGTTGTTGATATGCACGCTATAACTGTTCGTCAGGACCCGACAAAACTCCGTCAGCAGATTTTAAATTCTTATGCGCTTCTTCTCGCCTGCGGAATAGATCCCGATAAATCTATTTTATTTATTCAGAGCCATGTTGCACGACATGCTGAGCTTTCTTGGGTGCTTTCCTGCTTTACTCAGTTTGGGGAGTTATCGAGAATGACTCAGTTTAAGGATAAATCCGCGCGACACGCCGATAATATCAATGCCGGTCTTTTCACATATCCTGTTTTAATGGCAGCCGACATTTTGCTTTATCAAACAGATATGGTGCCTGTTGGGGCTGACCAGAAGCAGCATTTAGAGCTTGCTCGCGATATTGCGGCAAGATTTAATTCGGTTTGCGGAGATACCTTTAAAATACCCGAGCCTTATATTCCGAAAACGGGCGCAAGAATAATGTCTTTAGCTGATCCTACAAAGAAAATGTCCAAGTCGGACGAAAATCCTAACGGATTTGTTGCTATTTTAGATGAGCCCGATGTTATTATGCGCAAATTTAAACGCGCGGTTACCGATTCTGATTCTATCGTAAGATACTCGGAAGGAAAAGACGGAATAAACAACCTTATGGCAATTTACGCCTCAGTTACAGGCAAAAGCTTCGACGAAATTGAAAGAGAATTCGATGGCAAAGGCTATGGCGACTTTAAAGCCGCTGTAGGTGAGGCTGTTTCCGATGCGCTTCGTCCTATCAGAGAAAATTACAAGCGCTATTCTGCCGACAAGGCATATTTAGAAAACTGCTATACCAAGGGCGCTGAGATGGCAAACAAGATTTCTTTCAGAACTCTTGACAAGGTTTATAAAAAATGCGGTTTTATTAAAAAACCTTTTTAAACGGAGAAAATTATGTCAGAAAATATAAATGAAAAACCGTCGGTTGTTTTAGACGGAAAAAAATACGAGCGAATTCCCGTTAAAACCTGCCTTGTAACGGCTGAGACTGATTTTATAGAGGTTTTAAGGGAATATGCCGCCCCGCTTTTGCAAAAAGGCGATATCGTTTTCATAAGCGAAAAAATGGTTGCTTGCTCTCAAGGGCGAACAATAAAGCTTGAAGACGTTAAGGTTTCCCGATTTGCGAGAATGCTTTCCAAATATGTAGAGCCGACCTATTCAGAGGGCTTAGGGCTTCCTCAAACGATGCAGGCAGCTATAGACGAGGTTGGCGCTGTTCGAATTCTTTTTGCGGCAGCGGCGGGCGCTATAGGAAAGGCTTTTCGCAAGAGAGGTTGGTTTTATATAATCGCGGGAACTAAGGTAAGTCATATTGACGGTCCCTCTTTAAGAACTATCCCGCCTTACGATCAGCAGATAGTTTTATCTGTTTTAAATCCTAACGAAGATGCAAAAAGAGCTGCTCGGGCGCTGGGAACACCCGTTGTTATAGTTGATGCCAATCCTATCTCTTGCACCCTTTGCGGCACAAGCGACCCTGAAATTACCGAAGAATGGTTAGCGAAAATTTTAAGCGATAACCCACTCGGTCAATCGACTCAGAAAACCCCATGCGGAATTATAAGAGCTATATAAAATATTTAATCCCTTTCGGTTTTAGTCCGAAAGGGATTAATTTTTTTATTTATCTTCATAATTAGTAATTCAGCTTTAAGCCGACTCTCATTTTCATTTCGTCGTTTACTATTGCACCGAAACGAACTATAGAGATAGTTCTTTTTTCTTTATCTATAGTATAAAAGTTAACAGCATCTTCCGAAACTGTTCCGGGAATACGGGGAAGGTCGGAAAGCTCCTCACCGAAATTATGTCCTCCCTCAGGATAACAAGCCGAGCAGGTCATTGTTATAGAAAGCTGATCGGGGTATGACGGCAAGAAGCCTACGAAATCGCCATGGAAATGACCGCTTAAATGGCAGATAAAATCGCCTTTTTTCTCGAATACTGTATCAACCTTTACGGTTTGACCGAAATCTTTCCATTCGTATTCTTTCTTGAGCGCCTTGCCGTGTTTAAATGCATCAACAATATCATTTACGATATGCGGTCTGTTCTGGCGGCGAAATTTAGGCGGTCCCCAAGGACTACTCGGAGCATATCTCTGAGTAAAGCACAAATCATTATGATTAGGCGGTATTCTTTCATCGCCCTCATGGTCGAAGATTATAACGCTTAAATCCTTTTCTGCAGCATCTTTAAGTGTTTTAATAAGCCAATCGCACTGCGGCTGCAAGAAAGCATACCAGTTTCTTAAATATTGGGGGGCTTCGGGTGTATAATATTCGTAATTATGAAGCGCAATTACTCTGATTTTATGCTTATCATCATCGGCATAGTAATAGCATTTTTCGTCCTCGTTTATTATGTTTGGAAGAGGCTTTATAAATCTTTCATAAAGCTCTTCATTAGAGTTTGTTCGGGTATTATTAAAGGTTTCGTGGTTTCCTATGCAGTTATAGATAGGAAAAGGTCTTTTATCTATATCGGCATAGAAAAAGGAGCTATCATCATCTGTATTCCAGCGGACTGTGTCGCCTGTATGGATAACAAAATCAGGGCTATAGCGCTCGAAAAGCTTCATAGCATTTCTGAAACGCTCTCTATCGGTGTGTATATCGGAAAAATGACCTATTAAAACCTTTGAATTTGAATTTGAAAGATTGTTCTGAAGAGTAAAATTCTTTTTTGCCGCACAAAGATACTGCTCGCTTAAATAATTTCTTTTAATTACTTCGCTCATAATTTTTCTCCATTCTGCGGTTAACCCCTATTCTCTAAAAACTCCAAAAACCGCCGCTATTTGCTTCATTATACTATCCTAAAAAATTTCAGTCAAGCCTTTTCGACAGAAATTACAAAAACTATTTTATCAATAACCTTAAAGCCAATTTCATAGTTTGAAAACCGAAATTTATATATCCTTTCAGCATCATTCTGATAAGAGGGGCGAGGGTCTTCCTCCAAAATCGCGATAAGGGTTTCTCTCTTTTTTTCTTCGACCTTTAACAGAAGCTTTTCGGGGAAAGAAACCGATAATTTATAGTCTTTAAAATCATCTGCATAACCGCCGACAGCATCGGAATGACAATCTGTAAAGGGGAGGTATGGCTTTATATCATAAATCGGTGTTCCCGATAAAAGATCGGCTCCTGAAACTATTAAAACCTCTCCCTCGGTTTCAGTTTTTTGGATACTTAAAAGTCGAACAGAGGAAAGGCCCAAGGAATTAGGTCTGAAAGGAGAACGACTTGCAAAAACGCCCATTCTTTTATTTCCGCCTAGTCTTGGCGGACGAACTGTTGGAGAAAACTCTTCTCTATGACACTCAGAAAAATCGAATATAAGCCAAAGATGAGAAAACTCCTCTATCCCTCTAATAGCCTCAGATACCCTGAATTCAGGTTCGAAAACAATTCTTCCGACAGAAGAAACTCTGCCGCTTTGGCGAGGTATTCCAAACTTCTCCTTAAAATCGGTTTCAATATATGCAATCGGTTTTATTTCCATTATATCCCCTCCAAGACTATTATAATAATAGTTCCTATTAAATGCAAATAAAAAGCCCTCTTTCGAGGGCTTTTAAAATATTTTACATTAAGCTTTTGTAGATAGCTTCTATATCTTCAACGCTTGTTTCTCTCGGATTTCCGGGACGGCAAGCATCTGCATAAGCATCAACAGACATCTGATGTATATCCTCTTCTTTTGCTATGCCCTTTAAGGAGCATTCAACACCAACATCGGAAGCAAGAGTTGCAACTGCATCAACCGCTGCCTTTCTATACTCATCAGCTGTCATTTCGTCAACACCTTTAACGCCCATAGCTCTTGCAATTTCGCGATATTTCTCGCCTGTAAAGGGAGCATTATACTCCATAACTGCGGGTAAAAGGGTTGCGCAAGCTTTACCGTGAGGCATATCATAATAAGCAGAAAGGGTATGAGCCATAGAATGGTCAACACCGAGACCTACATTAGAGAATCCCATTCCTGCGATATACTGACCGAGAGCCATTCCCTCTCTTCCCTCAGCGGTATTAGCTACTGCTCCGCGGAGAGAACGGGAGATAATTTCGATAGCCTTTAAATGGAACATATCGGAAAGCTCCCAAGCGCCTTTTGTTATATAGCCTTCGATTGCATGGGTTAAAGCATCAAGACCTGTTGCCGCGGTTAATGCAGGAGGCATTGTTGACATCATTTCAGGATCAACAACTGCTACTACGGGGATATCATGAGCATCAACGCAAACGAATTTGGGCTTTTTCTGAACATCGGTTATAACATAGTTGATTGTAACCTCTGCGGCAGTTCCTGCTGTTGTAGGAACGGCGATAATCGGAACTGAAGGGTTCTTAGTAGGAGCTACGCCCTCTAAGGAACGAACATCTTCGAATTCGGGGTTTGTTATAATAATACCGATAGCTTTAGCGGTATCCATTGCGCTTCCGCCGCCGATAGCAACAATTACATCTGCTTTTGCTTCTTTAAAGGCTTTAACTCCGCCCTGAACATTCTCAACTGTAGGGTTAGCTTTAATATCGGAATAGATGCTGTATTCTATTCCTGCTTTTTCTAAAAGGTCGGTTACCTTTTTGGAAATTCCGAAACGGATAAGATCGGGATCGGTAGCAACAAAGACTTTATTAAAGCCGCGCGCTTTAATCTCATCGGGTATAACGCTGATGGCTCCTGCGCCATGATAAGAGGTTTCATTTAACATAAATTTGTTCATAGGTTTTTCGTCCTTTCAAAATTAAATTTATCTCTAAGGCTCTTATTTTTATTATAAATCCCTCTGCCGAGAATGTCAACAGTTTAACAATCTAACAGGAAAATAAAAAATGTGACTTTACGCTACTTCTCATAAGGATTTTTTAGCGTAAGGCGGTGGCTCAGGTCAGGACGGACAGTTTTGGCTGTCCGTCCTTTCTGTTTTTAACTTGCTTTTTCTATCGGTGCTTCAGGAATACTACTCTAGTTCCTCGCTTGATATACCTTGGATATAATTATTTATTTTTAATAGATTAAGTATTTATGAACTGATTCTATATATTTAACATAGTGTTCTTGTTTTAGTTTCCTTGTCTGCATTTTCGTATTATTTATATTTACAAAAACAGCACCAAAAATTGCAACACATATCGAAACCAATCCTGCAATTATAGCTAAAACAACGTCCATTTTTCTTCTTTTAGGAATAAAAATTTAATCTGTATATGGTATTCTAAAATAATCTAAATAATTTTTGAATGCATCCTGTGCGGAGAGGCAGGTGTCGGTAAGGTATCCTTTTTCCTGATCCCATTCTTTCAATCCGCGGTAATAGAACATTTTAATTTTATCTTCGATGATAAATGGTACAATACCGTGTTTTAAGCATTCTTTAAACATAATCAATCTGCCGACACGACCGTTACCATCTTGGAACGGGTGGATGCGCTCAAACTGCACGTGGAACTCAATAATATCTTCGAGCGTTACATTCTCTTTACTGTTATAACTGCTGAGGAGTTTTTTCATATCACGAGATACATCTTCGGGGAGAGCTGTTTCCATACCGCCGACCTCGTTAGGTAGCTTTTTATAATCACCGACCGCAAACCAATCTTTTTTAGCATCGCTTGTACCGGTCTTGAGGATGAAATGCAAATGTTTAATAAACTTTTCGCTAAGCTGCGATTTTGCACTCTCGATAATTTCATCGATGCAACGGAAGTGGGTAGCAGTTTCGATAATATCGTCAACACGCACGCCCTCATCAGTTATGCCGATAGTGTTGGTTTCAAAGATATAGCGCGTCTGATCGTGGGTGAGGCGACTGCCTTCGATGTGATTGGAGTTATAGGTCAGTTCAATCTGTATTTTATGATAAATTCCGCCGTGGGTCTGACTGCGCTTTTCCTCTTTTAGAATATCAAGCAAAGTCTGCGGTGCAGGTTTGCTTTTATTACTTCTTTCAGGTTTTTCTGCATTTTCGGGAATGTTCCAAGTCTTGCCTGTAAGAAAAGCGCCGGGGACACGACCTGCGGCACAATAATTACGAACACTACGCTCGGATGTATTCCAAAGTAAAGCAACCTCTTTAACGGATAGATATTTCATATACAGACCTCCAAATTTGCTGTTATTAGTATACTACAATATCGGCAAAATGTCAATTAAACAAAATAATATTTATTTATATTTTTGCCGATAACGGCAGTTTTATACAAACAAAACCGATCAGCAAAATACTGATCGGTTTCTGTTTGCACTCGTTAATTGGCTTATTTCATAGGATATTCAAATAATCCTTATGAGAAGTTGCCTTTAAAGTCGTTTTTTAACTATTTAGAATTATTTCTTTTTTCCAAAAGAGCTTTAATTTTTGCATGGGGGTCGATAATATTACTTACCGAAACATTATGATTGAGAGCCGCAATATAATAAGCTACATATTTGGAAACATCAACCTCGATAAACCAAGGCTTCTTTTTAAGCTCGGGATCAAGATAGCTCAAGTTTGTGCTTAAAACACCGCCTATTGCGCCCTCTGCATAAGCCTTATCAAAAGCTTCATATCCATTTGTAAAGATACCATATGTAGCATAGCAGAAAACTCTGTTTACATTCTGCTTTTTTAATTCATATGCGATATCAAGCATGGATTCGCCCGAAGAAATCATATCGTCGGCAATGAATACATCCTTGCCCTCAACAGATGTTCCCAAATACTCATGGGCTACAATCGGATTTCTTCCGTTTACTATCTTAGAATAGTCGCGACGTTTATAGAACATACCGAGGTCAACGCCTAATACAGAAGCATAATACATATTTCTGCCCATAGCGCCTTCATCGGGGCTTATTATCATAAAATGCTCTTTATCCGTTACAAGGTCGGGAACATTTTTGAAAAGCGCCTTTAAGACCTGATATGTAGGCATAATATTATCAAAGCCCATAAGGGGAACTGCATTCTGAACTCTGGGGTCATGCGCATCAAAGGTTACGAGGTTTATAACCCCCATAGAACTTAACTCCTGCAAAGCGAAAGCACAGTCTAACGATTCGCGGTATGTTCTTCTATGCTGACGGGCGCCATAGAGCATCGGCATAATAACATTTATTCTGTTTGCCTTTCCGCTTACTGCCTGAATAAGGCGCTTCAAATCCGCATAATGGTCATCGGGGGACATGCAGTTTTCGTTGCCATGCATATTATATTTGCAGCTATAGTTTCCTACATCAACAAATATATAAATATCATCACCGCGAACGGTAGATTTTATCATACCTTTTGCATCTCCCGAAGAAAAACGGGGACAATGGCTTTCTATAACAAAGGTTTCTTTATTAAGTCCGCCCTCGTTTGCCCAGCGGACAAGATGCTTGTCAACCAATCCTCCAAGTTCTTTTACTCCCTCTGTTAATAACAGTCCCAGAGGGGCTACATGATCATCTGTGCTGAAAATTGTTTTAACATCCATCTTACCTTTTCTCCTTTTTAACCCTTGTTTTTAGATAAAACGGCACCGAGGGCAAATATGCTTACGGTGCCGATTGTTTTTCCCGAAACCGCAAAAATTATTCAGCCGAAGCTTCTTCTACGGAAGCGGCAGGCTTCTCGGTTAACTGCTTAACCGAAAGGCTAACCTTTTTATTCTCGTAGTCAATCGCGATAATCTTTGCATCAGTTTCCTCTCCTACCTTGATAATATCGGTAGGATTCTCAACTCTGTCCCAAGAAAGCTCTGTTATATGGATAAGACCATCAATGCCATCAATAACATTTGCGAAAAGACCGAATTTGGTTGAAGATACGATTTTAACCTTAACTACATCACCAACGTTTACAGCCTTGATCTTTTCCCAAGGATTATCCTCTGCTTTTTTATAGCCTAAAGAAATTCTCTTCTTCTCTGCATCGAGCTCTTTAATATATACTTCTACCTCATCGCCTACAGAAACAACCTCGGAAGGATTCTTAATTCTCTTCCAAGAAAGCTCTGTTAAATGGATAAGGCCGTCAACTCCGCCGAGATCAGCGAATGCGCCAAAGGAAGTTAAGGATTTAATTTTAGCGGTATATGTATCGCCGACTTTAGCTTCATTCCAGAACTTCTCAGCTTCAGCCTTTCTCTTCTCTCTTTCGGGAGCTGTTATAGAGCCTACTGCACGATGTCTCTGAGCGTTTAAGTCGATAAGCTTAAAGGTTACCTTCTTGCCCTTTAAAACACTCATATCGTCGCCCTTTTTAACCCCTGTCTGAGATGCGGGGATAAATACTCTGGAGCCCATTGTAAATGCGATTACACCGCCGTTTACAACATCTGTAATAGTTCCCTCTAAGAGAGCGCCATCATTATATGCAGCTTCAATTTTATTAAAGCTATCTGTTTTATCAAAACGCTTTTTGGAAAGCATTGCTCTGCCTTCCTGATCGCTTACGGAAACAACAACTAAATCAAGTTCATCTCCGCGCTTTAAATCGTTAGGGTTAGCTTCCGGATCATCGGAATACTCGCTGAACGGAACATAGCCTGCATATTTAGAGCCGATATCAACACCGATCTCATTCTGCGCTACAAATGCAACTACACCCTTAACCTTTGCTCCTCTATAAATTTTCTTGAACGATTGCTCCAATGCTTCCTCAAAGGAAAACTCTTCATTTTCTAATAATTCGCTCATTTTGTTTTGTACCTCCTCAATTATGTAAGCAGGGGTGGAAGCTCCGGCGGTTATGCCAATGCGAAATTTTCCGATTAAATCCTGCTTTTCCAACTCCGAAGCCGACTGAATTAAAACTGTTTTGCAATATTTTTCGCAAACCTCTCTCAATCGGTTTGTATTAGAGCTGTTGCGCCCGCCGATAACGAACATTATATCGCTTTCTGCGGCAATTTTTTCCGCTTCGAGCTGTCGTTCAGCCGTTGCATTACATATTGTATCAAAAAATCGAATATTTGTATAGAGTTTTTTGAGAAATTTTATACATTTTTGCCATTCATTCTTATTAAAGGTCGTTTGAGCGACCAAAACATAGTCATTTTCACCATTTATTTCTCCGTTTTGACTAAGCTTTATAAGCTCTTCTTCGTTTTTAAATACAATCGCTCTGTTTTCACAAAACCCATTTATACCGATTATTTCGGGATGGTTTTTATTTCCCGCTATTAAAATCTTCTTCCCCGATTGATACTCTTCTCTTACTATCGCATGTATTTTAGAAACAAACGGACAGGTTGCATCTCTGAAATTGACATCTTTTTCACTAAGCTCATTATAAACCGACAAAGGAACTCCATGCGAACGGATAACGGCGGTATATCCTTTGGGAATATCGGCGATATTTTCCTCGGTTATAACGCCCTTTTCTTTTAAATCCTCAACCACAAAGGGGTTATGTATTATAGGGCCTACCGTTGCTATTTTTTCTCCCTTTTCCAAAAGCGCATAAACTAATTTTACGCTTCGGTCAACCCCGAAGCAAAAGCCTGCGCTTTTCGCCGTTTTTATCATTTACGAAGTTCCTCCAACTCATCAGACACTTTGCTTTGCATCAGTCTTGTTGCATTTTTCATAGCGTGCATAGATTTTTCGCCGTTTCCAAGCTCTTCGTTTTTTATAACAGGAAGAATGGAAACTACTATTTTTCCGAATATTCTTGCGCCGTTTTTATAATCTATAACTACCGGCAAGACATCGGCTCCCGTTTCCAGAGCCACCAGCGCTCCTCCGTTTTTAAAGCGGAGAAGCTCTCCCGTTTTAGATCGGGTTCCCTCGGGGAAAATTAAAAGCACCTCTTTATTTTTAAGATTATTCTCCGCCGTCTCTATAGCCGACATATCTCCCTTGCCTCTGTCAACAGGAAAGGCACCGAGAGAAGAAAAAGCGGCTCCGAGAAATTTATATTTAAAAAGCTCTTTTTTTGCCATTATAGAAAGCTTAACTATAACCGCTTCTGTTACGATAATAGGATCAATTAATCGCTGATGATTGGCAATTACAATATATCCGCCCTCTTTCGGGAGATTTTCTCTGCCGCGGACCTCTATTCTAAACCATAAGCGAATAAGAAAAAGAACTATCGCTCTCGCTATCTTATAGAACATTCTTTACTCTCCTGTCTTCTCTTCTATAACCGCCAAAATCTTCTCTACAGAATCCTCGAAGCTATCTTCGGTTGTATCAATTACAACGCTTTCTTCCGATGGCTTTAGAGGTGCTACAGCTCTATGGGAATCATTATAGTCGCGAGTGTTTACCTCTTCCAAGACCTTATTATAGTCTTCTATAATTCCTTTCTCTGCCAACTGCGTTACTCTTCTTTTTGCTCGGCATTCGGGGGAAGCCGTTAAGAAGATTTTAACCTTAGCATCGGGGAGAACTACCGTTGCGATATCTCTGCCGTCCATTATAACATTATTTTTTCTTGCTAAATCTCTTTGGGTTTCCAATAAAAAGGCGCGAACAGCAGGAACTGCAGAAACGGCTGATGCTGCCATAGAAACCTCTTCTGTTCTTATAAGAGAGGTTACGTTTTCTCCTAAAAGATACATAGCCTGCTCGCCGTTTTCATATTTTAGCTCTACTTTTATTTCCGAAAGTACGCTTTCGGCATCATTATAAGAAATACCCTTTCTTATACAATAAAGCCCTATTGTACGATAAAGCGCGCCCGTATCAACATAGATATATCCTTTTTTCTTAGCAACTGCTCTTGCTATACTGCTTTTGCCTGCTCCTGCAGGTCCGTCGATTGCTACTGCTATCATATTCATTCTCCTTACTATGCGTTTTGTCCGGCTTTAAATCCGGTACTGAATGCTATTTGCAGATTATAGCCGCCTGTAAAAGCGTTAACATCTATAACCTCGCCCGCGAAGAAAAGTCCCTCTGTTATTTTTGACTGCATCGTTTTAGGATCTATCTCGCGAACAGATATACCGCCGCGGGTTATTATTGCTTCTTCTATAGGGCGGCTGTCCTCTATTTCAAAGGTTAAATTTTTAATAACCTCTATTAGTTTTTTTCTTTCTTCCGAAGATATGCTGTTTGCTCGTATTTCGCCCGAAAGACAAGCCCTTTTCAGAATTACGGGTATCATTTTAGATGGAAGCAAAAGCGGCAGAATATTGCGAAGCGATTTGTTTGAATTTTCCGAGAAATCGCGAAGAAGTCTTGCATCGAGCTTTTCTATACTAAGCCCCGGTTTTAAATCTATAGATACCTTATATTTCGCTCCGTCTTCTATATAGCAGCTCGCGGTTAAAACCAGCGGGCCTGAAATACCGAAATGGGTAAAGAGCATTTCGCCGATATCTTCATAAACAGGTTTTTTCTTATCCTCTCTTACAAGCTTTAAGGATACATTTTTTAAAGAAAGCCCTTGCATCTCAGCGGCATCTTTTTCTTTTGTTATAAGAGGAATAAGCGCCGCTCGGGGAGAAACTATAGTATGCGAGAATTTTTCGGCAAAGATATATCCATCGCCCGTAGAGCCTGTCAGCGGATAGGATTTTCCGCCCGTTGCGATTATTACCGATTGAGCCGATATCTCTGCTTCATCGGTCGTAATACAAAACGAATTCTCTTTCTTCTCTATATCTTTTGCGGGAGAAAACAAAAATTTCACTCCGCTTTTTTTAGCGTTATTTAAAAGGGCATCGGCTATATCCATAGCCTTATCGCTTAAAGGAAAAACCCTTCCTCCACGCTCGGTCTTTAAAGGAACTCCTAACGACTCAAAAAGATTTATCGTATCCTCAGAGGAAAAGAGCGAAAAAGCGCTGTAAAGAAACTTTCCGTTTACGGGAACAGAGCGCATAAGCTCCTCGGCTGAGCAATTATTGGTTACATTGCATCTGCCCTTGCCCGTTATCAAAAGTTTTCTGCCCGTTCTTTGGTTTTTCTCTATCAAAAGGGTACGCCGACCTCTTTTGGCGGATTCTGCCGCCGCGATAAGTCCTGCCGCACCACCACCAATAACGGCAACATCGGTTGTTATTTTATTCGGCATCATCGCGTGTTCCGCCTTTTTCATAAACTCCGTATTCATCCCAAATCTTTTCTAATTTTTCAAATGTCTTACTTACCTCATTTTTTTTGCGAAGACCGACAGCCGATATAAGGGCATTACAAAGGCTCATAGGCGCTACCAATGAATCAACAAACGATGCCGCCGTACTGTTTGCTACCAAAAGCGAATCGGCATACTTTGCCAAAGGGGAAAATACAGAATCGGTTATCGCGATAACCGAAGCGTTTTCGAAATGGGCAAACTTTGCCGCTTTAACGGTACGGCTGGAATAGCGGGGGAAGCTTATTGCGATCAGAACATCATCTTTCCCGATATCCATAATGGTTTCGAAAACCTCTTCGGTACTCGTTGTGTCAACTAAGCATACATCACTGAAAAAAAGTCTGAAATAAAAATGAATAAAATTTGCCAAAGAATAGGCGCTGCGAACTCCGATTATATAAATCTTGCGAGCTTTATATATCTTCTCGACTGCGGCATCAAATGCCTTTTTATCTATTCCCTCTATTGTTCTTCTTATCATTTCTATATCGTGGCTGAAGATTCCGCCAAGCACATCTCCGCCAATTTTTTCAGAGGTTATTTCAACTTTCTGAACAGAGGTTAGCTCTGTTTTGATAAGTTCGGATAATGCTTTTTGGAAATCGGGATAACCGCTATAACCCAGAGAGGTTGCAAAACGCACAACTGTAGATTCGCTGACTCCTACCGAAGCACCCAGCTTTGCCGCTGTCATAAAAGCAGCCTTATCATAGTTTTTCTCTATATATTCTGCGATTCTTTTTTGACCTTTTGAAAACTTTACATCT